>JAKPDB010000032.1 GCA_029552985.1 bacterium | reverse complement strand
AAAAAACGTCACCCAGGAGAGTTTCAATGAAAAACACTGTCTTTGGTACACTTGAAAAATGGTGGAATCAGGAGAATGATAAACCTTTGATTGACATCTGCATCGTGAAGGAAAAGAATTTTATTTCACTCAATGATTTCTGGAAAGATCAGAACCAGATTGACTTTGAAAAAGTTGTTGATAGTCAGGTCAAAAATGCAAAAAAACTTGAGTATGTTGGAATATCACATCCTGCCCTTTTGCATCAATGGGGAACCAGGGGAACACCGATGACAATGTGCGCTTATCTTGGTTGTGATGTAATTTTTGGCAAGGATACAATATGGTATGAAAAATTTGTTGATAACTGGGAAAAAACGAAAATCAGGTTTGATGAGAAAAATCAATATGTTCAGATGAGCAAGAATCTGATGGAAAAGCAGGTTGAAAAGGTAGAGGAAGGATTTGTTATAAAAATGCCTGATTTTGGAGACGCACTGACATGTTTTTCTCTCATGAGAGGCGTGGAAAACCTGTTGCTGGACATTGTGGAAATTCCTGAAGTAATAAAAGAAAAAATTGATGAGTTTATAGATGCGTGGATTGATGCGCACAGGTTTTTCCATAGAATTTACAGCAAAAAAATTCCAGGGGATGCTTCCTGGCTTCTGTGGGCACCAGGACGCACATATGCCTGCCAAAGTGATTTTTCAACAATGATATCCCCGCGTATGTTTGAGGAGTTTGTGGTTTATGAACTTGAAAAAATTAAGGATTATCTTCAGTATATTGTCTGGCATCTTGATGGTCCTGATGAAATCAAACATCTTGATATCCTTTTGTCCCTACCATATATCAGAGCCATTCAGGTCACTCCTGGCGCAGGCAGACCACCGTGTGCCTCTGATTTATGGATGCCGCAAATTCAAAAAATTCTTGAAAAAGGGAAAAATGTTATTCTCTATGCAAAAACAAAAGAAGAATTTGAAACACTTATTAAAAATTTCCCATCAGGTAATGTCATTATTGCATGCCTTTCTATTGATATGAGCCCGGACAAGGATAGTGAATTTTTGAATGTCGTTGAACCTTATCTGTAAAGAATTTGTTTGACAATTTTTGAAAAGAAGGGATAATATTTTACATCCAGAAGACATTGTAATTTCAACGATTTTTCCAAAAAGGGGACAAAAATGGAATTGAAAAAAAACTGTCAATTTGCTCTTCTTGTGCCGACCAGCATGGGAATCAGGTTAACACCAGTGGACAACCAACCACTTCATTGCAGCACCAGTTTCATCATGCAGGCGACAAGCGCTGAAAGCAATGTTGCAAGTGTTTCTTCATACCTTGGACTGCCTGTAAAAGTTCTTACTGCATTTGTTAAGGGCAGTCCAATTGCCAGATTTATCAAAGATAACCTTGAAAGTCGACATATCGTTGTCGAGGCAAAAGAAGTTGCGCAGGGTGGCCCATGGGGATACAGACACCAGATTAATTTTGCAGACACAGGTTATGGAGCAAGAGGACCAAAGGTATGGAACGACAGGGCAGGTGAAGTTGGCAGAACTCTTAAAGCGGATGATTTTGACCTTGAGAGAATTTTCGGAAAAGAAGGTGTGCAGATTGTCCATATGTCTGGACTTTTTGCTGCCCTTTCTCCAGAAACAGGAAATTTCTGCCAGCACATCGCAAGGAGCGCCAAAAAGCATGGAACGCGTATTTCATTTGACCTGAACTATCGCGCTTCTTTCTGGAAAGGACGGGAAAAAGAACTAAGAGCCATTTTTACTGAAATTGCATCGCTTTCTGATATCCTTGTCGGCAATGAAGAGGATTTTCAACTTTGCCTTGGTATTGAAGGACCAGAGCCAGGTGGAAAAGGGCTGAAGGAAAAAATCGACGCCTTCAAGGGAATGATTGAAAATGTGAAAAAGAGTTTTCCTCAGGCAAGTGTATTCGGAACAACATTAAGAGAGGTCATCAGTGTCCAGCAACATCTGTGGGGAGCAATTTTATCTGTTGGTTCAAACTGGTATGTTGTTGAGCCCAGAGAAATTTTTGTTCTTGACAGGATTGGCGGTGGTGATGGATTTGTCGGCGGATTGCTGTATGCGATTTTGAAGTCAATGCCAGAAGAAAAATGGATACAGTTTGCCTGGGCATGCGGAGCGCTGGCTGTGACGATGCTGACTGATTATTGTCAGCCAGCAGATGAAGAAGAAATCTGGAGCATCTGGGAAGGCAATGCCAGGGTGAAAAGATAATTACTGGTATTTTTCAGTGATATCTCTTACCAGTTCCACCCACTTTTTCAGCCGTTGCGGCTCATTCTGAACTGTTTCAATGTCTTTGAGAACTATGATGGTGTGACAATGTTTTAATGAATTCATTGCATCAGAAACAATGTTTTTAATTCTTGTTTCATCAAATCCATAGCACACCATATCAGCAGGATTTGGTCTCCAGGAAAGTACATAGTCAGTTTTAATCTGTTCTGCGCATCGATGGACATTCGCTGAGGGTGTGACTGCAATAATGCGAAGGTTGCGGATTTGTCTCAACATATCAATTTTTTCAGTAAGATTTTCACAGCATCCATAAGCAACGAGACCAAAATTTTCCAAAATTGGTTTTTGATACTGCAAAAGAAACTCTTGATGCATTGCAGGTGAAATCAATGTGTATTCCTGCGCTGCTGAATAACCCCAGATATGTTTTCTTTTCCTGGGACCAGAATTGATTGCTGGTGGTTCAAGTTCCCTGCAATATGGCATTGCCTGATTAACATGATTAACAAGAGTAATGTCACCTACGTCTTCTGCCTGTTTCTGTTCTGCAAGAATGCCATCTCTCATAAAGGAGAGTAATTTATGAAGATGTTCTGGTGCATCGTACATATCAAGCATAAGTTGCTGGTGGCCTCGCAATCTTCCAAGATGGGTTGAAATATCCATTGCAAAACCAAGACACAATGGACCTCTGTCAACTGCCACAGGGATAATGTCTCCAATTGTATCATTGAGCAGATTAAATCTCTCTTGTGTTTTTTCTTCATCGATTTTGTGCTGTGGAGCGCGCAACATGTTCATCATACTCCAGTCCTTGAGTGCTGTCTGGTATCTTCCTGCTCCGCCGTCCTGTGATGATTTTATGAATGAAACAGGATGTCCCCACAGACCATCCCATGAGTCCTGAGTGAAAACAGCTCTGACTGTTAAAAATGGCTCTGCAATCCAGTCGTCTCCTATTTCATGGTGAAATAAAAACATCTTGAACTGTCGTTCGTAAGCACGCAAAAGATCGTGTTCGCATGATAGGGTATGGTCACCGAATACATCCCTGCACCAGACATTATGCATGCCAAAACTGACAAGAATCAATGGTCTTGTGCGCTGCAAACTATTTTTATCTGTCCAGAGTTTCCTATGTTCATTGTAGACAGTATCACTGCAAATCTCCATATATTTTCTGGCAAGTTCCCTGAGTATTTCACGGTCTTTTTTTTGCACCTTCATTTTCTTCTCCCATGTTAGCCAAGATGAATCAATCTTGCCCATATCATATATCCTGCCTGCGGTTTTTCTTATTTTATACCAGGTGCAAAACATTGACAACCAGAAAGCCATTGATTACAATTTATCCATAGTTGCTTGATTACATATGGAGGATGCATGACAAAGATATTTCTATCAGCGATACCTTTCTTCCTCCATTGTCTTGCTATTTTTCCTGCTGATATTGACGCCAGAAATTACATAAATCATAAACTTCCTGACTGCGGTATCCAGAAAGCCATCGAAGAATGTCATTCATCTGGTGGCGGAACAGTGCAAATGCCAGAAGGTGTTTTCAGGTTAAGAAGAGGACTTGTTTTAAGAAGTAATGTGAATGTTGAAGGTCAGGGCATTGATAAAACAGTGCTCATTTTTGGTAGAGAGATAATAAAAATCAATGTTGTGAAAGCCGAAGGAAACAAAGTTTTTCTTGAGACAATCCCAGAGAAAATGGTCGCTGGAAGCGCCGTTGTTTTTTGCAGGGTATTTCCACCTTCATGGTATGGAGAACCAAGACCTGCTTATGTAAAAGAAATAGACAGCAAGGATAGAGCGATTGTTGTTGACGTACCATATGGTATGCCTCAGTTAAAACCCGGGTCAGGATGTATCATTTTTGGTGATTCAGCAGCACTGGACAGGGATATCACGAAAGGAGATACTGAAATTTTTCTCAAACACGCAGGCATTTTCCAGACAGGAGAAGAAATTGCTATTGGAGAACCACCGAACGAATCAATGATTGCGCATGCATTCATAAAAGAAATCAGGGGAAATAACCTGATTCTTGAAACACCAGTTTCAATAAGTTTCAAAATGTGGCCTGCTGATAAGGAAATAGGGAACAAGAAAATCAATGCCCTGATATGGGGACTGTTCCCTTTAATTCATGGAGCGAATGTCGAAAATATCAGAATCAGCAACCTGACAATCAAGGGCAATGTGAAGGAAAATGTCTACACGACCCAAACAAGATATACCCTTGGTGCAATACACATTTACAACGGGAAAAACATTGTCATTGAACAGGTAAAAGTTTGCGACTGGCACAGCGATGGAATCAGTTTGCAGGAAGGAAACAGTTGTATTGTTCGAAACTGCGAAATTTCAGGATGCATTGGAAATGGACTGCATCCAGGAACAGGGCTGAAAAACAGCGTATTTGAGAAAAACAAAATTGTTGAAAATGAACAGGGGATTTATTTCTGCTGGAACAACACAGGGCATAAGATATTGAACAACATTATAGAAAAGAACAAAAGTCACGGCATTGGCGGACTCGGCAATCCTGGAGATACAAACAATCTTATAGAAGGTAATCACATCATTTCCAATGGTGGTGCAGGCATTGAAATCAATGGTGGGAGAAAATCCAGCAACATAATCATGAACAATATCATCAAAAACAACTCTCAATCCCAACCAGGAAAATATCCGGGAATTATGATTTACGCTGCCACTGAAAATGCAATGAACTATACAATAAAAAATAACACAATCTCCGACACACAGGAAACGAAAACTCAACACACTGGTATTGAAGAAAAAAACGGCACTTACGGGGAAAAGCCCACCTTTGCAGATAACAATGTCATTGAAGATAACATTCTTTCAGGCCATAAGGTGGCAGATATTGTTATTGTTGGTCAGAACACTGTTTGCAAAAACAACAAATGCGAAAAGATAGAGTACAAACAACAAACGAAAGGAAAAGATGATTAAAATAGGCATTGTTGGAACAGGCGACAGGGGTACAAGTTTCGTAAGGGCAGCTGAACACATACCAGAAATGAAGATTGAAGCAGTTGTTGATACAAACCCGATTCGGATGGAAGCAGTAATAAAACATCATCATTATCCGCCAGTAAAAAAATTCAATAATCTGGATGATTTGCTTGATGCAAACATTGTTGATGTTGTATTTATCACAACGCCTGACTGGACTCATTCAGAATTAATTACCAAATGTCTTGAAAAAGGATACCATGTTTTTTGTGATAAGCCGCTTGCGATAACACCTGCACAGATTAAAGAAATTCTAATTGCTGCAAACAAAAGCAGTAAAATGCAGTTTATGGGATTTAACATGCGATACAATCCTCTTTTTACCAAATTGAAGGAAGTCACAGGAAACAAAGATATCGGAGATATTTTGACTGGCTGGTGTTATAGCGGATATCAGGGAGATGGTTATTTCAGAAGATGGCACAAGTTTAAGGAAAAAAGCGGTGGCCTTATTGTCCATAAGGGCTGTCACATCCTTGACATTATAAACTGGATGGTGGACTCGTATCCTGTTGAGGTCTATGCCACAGGCGGACAGAAAGTATTTGGCGGCAACAAGAAATGGCCTGGTTGTCATGAGTGTAAAGAAATAGAAACATGTGCATATGCAAGGAAATTAACAGATGACCAGATGAAACTTCTTGAAGACATTTACATCAAAGCCGCTACTGTTGACGGATACACAAGGAACTATTGCGTTTTTGGTCCTTCAGATGTGCCTGACCATTATCTTTTGATCATTGATTATGCCAGTGGCGCAAGGGTGATTTTTGAAGAAATATTTTTTGGCACAGGCCTTTTTTACATGGGTTTTGCTGGTGAAAAGGGAGAAATTGTCACTGGTTCCTTTATTCCTGACTCTATCATTGTTCGCAAAAAATTCGACAGGGATAAAGAAAAAAGGTATCAGGTTCAAAAGGAAACAAAAGAATTTCACGGCGGAGCTGACATTTACATGCTTAAAGATTTGATAAAGTCCCTTGAAACCGGGACTCAGATACTGCCCGGATTCAAGGAAGGTGCAAGGTCAGCGATTATTGGTGTGGCAGCAATGATTTCTATTGAACAACATAAACCGGTAAACATCGAGCAGCTGCTGCCGATTGAATTATTACAATAGAGGAAGGATTTTGTCAGAACAAATTTTGACAGGAGGAAAGATGAAAAAAATTTTCATTTTCTTGTTAGTTTTTGGCAGTTGCCTTGTTTTTGCTGATACAAATGCCTATTTCAGGGATGTGGATAATGATGGGAAAAACGATGTCGTAATGATGGAAAATGACTTTTTCAGGATTACGTTTTCTCCTTCAGAAGGGGCAAAAGCCACAGAAGTTTTTTACAAGCCAGAAAACAGGTTGATGAGCACGAGCAATGGCTGGTTTCAGGATGCTGTCGTTGAACTTGGAGAAATGGTTGGCGCAAATCTTTACAACTGTAACCATTCTTATGAAAGTGAGATTGTGAAAACCGGGCCGGACTTTTGCTGCGTAAAATTTCGTTCAAACCTGCCAGGGGCGGGTAAATTTGAAAATTATAGAAGCATTAACATAGAAAGAACTTATACCCTGTACGCAAATTCGCCTGTGATACATGTCGAAATAAAGGTGAAAAACAATTCAGCAGACGCTGTGCCATTGACACTCATGCCTGCTCACTGGGCATGGATAGATGCTGAAGACAGCTGGTATTTTGTTCCTGATGAACTTGGTGTACTGAACGACTTTGATAGTCAGGTAAGAACATTCAGCGCTCCTGTTGGTTCACAGGAACCCACCCGGAACTTTGCAGGTTTTTTGAGTGTACAGAGCAAACTTGGACTGATATTTGTAATGGACTGGAAGTATCTTGACGCAATAGAATGCTGGCTATCAAAAGGAAAAGGAGCATGTGTCCAGTGGCCATACAGAAAACAAATCATCAACGCAGGTCAAACATGGACGACTCAATACATGATTTATCCGGTTTCAGGACTGGAAAGTATAGATGCAGCCAGTGAAAACTACGCAATAGGAATAACAGTAGGAGAAAAATCGGGTATAGGCAACTTTATTTCAAAAGAAGAAATTCAGGTGGGCAAGGAAGTACCTGTCAAAATATACATTGCAGGAGTTGACAGAGGGAAAGTTACGATTGAATACGGATACAGGATTTTGCCTGATGAAAAAGAAAAAATACTTGGAAGCACACAAACACAAATTGAGAAGGTAAAGGGAACACGTTTACAATTTTTGCTGCCAGTAGAAAAAAAGGATTGCACCTATGTCATTAAAGTGAGATTGAAGGATGAAAAAAACAACATTCTTGAAGCAGAAAAGCCAGTAAAGGTCGGCGATTCAACATATACTTACTTTATGAAACCAAAGCCAGAGCCACAACTTGGTGAGAAATTTTATGGTTATAAAATCATCAATCCACCATTACCTTGGTGGTATGAAAAGGTGGACCTGAACATTGAAAGTCCGCATGTCAAATGGGCAAGACCATGGAGCAATGGCAAACTGAATGTACTGTTTGTAAACAGAAGCGATAATTCAGTAGGTTACTGGCGAGAAATATGGGAGAGGTGTGATATTGATTTCGACGCGTGTTCACTTGCCTGGGACGAAGCGAAAAAATATCCGTACACGCAAAATACATTAAAAAAACTTTTACGGCAACTTACTGAAAAAAATTATGATGTGATTTTTTTCTCAGCCCTGCACTGGAACGAAGGTTTTCCAGATTATGTAAAGGACAGTATTTTTTCTTTTGTCAAGCAGGGTAAAGGCGCTGTGATTCTTGCTGATTTAAGAAACAAGCAGATATATGGCCAACTGGAGAAATATCTCAGAGAAAATGGAAAGGAAATTGATTCATCCTGGATTATTGCAGGAATTCCATACAGAATGCCGAAGGTCTGGCTTTATGAACTTGGTAAAGGAAGGGTTGTTGTAATTGAAGGAAATCCTGCAAGTGGATATGAAACCGTCAGTCCCAGTTTAGGCGACTGGCAGGCAGATGGCAGATGGATGTGGATACCTGGATGGGAATACGGTTTTGGGCTTTTTTCGAGAAGTATCATCTGGGCAGGAAAAAAGGAATCTGGTGTTGTCATAAAAGAAATGAAGGGAAACGAGGGAAAAATAGAATTGAGCATTGATAACAACACTGGCAGGAAAATAGAGGCAATTTACTCCCTGAAGATTTATAACGGATTCTATGAGTGTGAGGAAAACAGAGAAACAAAGGTATCTATGGTTCCAGGTGAAAATAAGGTAGAAATTAAGATAGAAAAGCCATTGACAGACAAAGTCCATCTGGCAGACCTTATACTGAAGGATAGCAAAGGAAAGTCCCTGAACTGGGCAAGTTGCAAGTTTACAGTCACCAGGGACATAAACCTGACTGCAAAGATGCAAAAGGAAACATCTTCTTACAGAATCAACGATGACATCAAAGGTGTTGCCACAATTGAAAACAAAAAAGAAAAAAACAGGTTGAATCTTCTGGTAGAGGTTGAGGACTCGTGGAAAAGAATCGTATTCAGACAGCAGAAAGAAGTGGACATCAATCCAGGGAAAAATGAAATACCAATAGACATAGACAAAAGCAAAATCCTTGACATCTATCATGATATGGCAATCTCATTGATTGATAGCGCTGGAAATGTCATTAGCAAAGATCGATGCATTTTCTTTGTGTATCCAGAAAGAATGCCACTTTACGATGATTTTTATCTTGCATGCTGGGGAAATCTTGAGCCAAACCCATTAAAAATCATCATAGCGGGCAATAAACTGAAAGAAGCAGGCATTGACTATGTGTATTCTTATGGAGAAGGAAAATCAGAAAGATATGTTGCTTACAAAACACATCACCTGCTGATGGGACCTCCGTTTTCGTGCAGTTTGAAAGGTGGTTATTCAGGAAACAGAAAGGCAGACACGAAAAATCTCACATATGACCCGCCACTGGTTCCGTCAGAGGAAGAACTCAAGCAATTCAAGGACAGGATGAGCAAACTTGCAAAGGGTTATTCAGAATGGGGCGGCGTTGATTACATTCATCTTGACGACGAAAGAGACATGCAGGGTGATTTTAACTGGTCAGCCAGAACAGTGGAAAAATTCAGACAGTGGCTGAAGGATATGTATGGAACAATTGAAAAATTAAATGCACAGTGGGATACCCATTACAGGGACTGGAATGAAGTAATGCCTGTGAGGTTAAACGAAATACAGGATAAAAACAATCTTTCTCAGTATCTTGACTGGAGAACATTTATTGGCTGGGCAATATGCGAGTATTATTATAAAGCGCCCGCAGAGGCAGCAAAGCAGGGTAATCCAAAAGCAGTCGTTGGACAGCACGGTGTATATCAAACAGGGCTGACAATTCCACATGACTTCTGGGAAATCTCAAAATACACGCCTGTGACAGGAAGATACAATGGAATGATAGAAGAATGGTTTTCATCTTTTGGAGTGATATCAGGCCAGTATGGCGGCTATGGCGTTGAACAGGCAACTCCAGGACACAGATACCATCCATGGAGGAGTTTGCTTCATGGTGGACACTGGGCATTTTACTATATTTTATGGAATTCAGGAACACACCATCAGGGAATACTTTCTCCAGACCAGTCAGTCCACGGCGGTTACAAGGACCTGGCAAAAGATGAGTTTGCAGATATCAAAAATGGTATTGGAAAGCTTTTTATTGAATCCACATTCAGTTCAGACGGTATTTGTTTTCCATACTCTTACGCGTCAATTCTTGCATCCCAGACACTCGGAATGTCAAGGACAGGAAATATTTACAGCCAGAAAACACTGATTCAAAACCTTGGATACCAGCACAGGTTTCTCTCATATCAGCAAATAAAAGAAGGACAACTGGTAAAGAAAAATTTTAAGGTGTTGATACTTCCTGGCACAATATGTCTTTCACCAGAAGAAGTCACTGCCATCAAGGAATTTGTGAGAAATGGAGGAACTGTGATTGCTGATTATCAGCCAGGAGCAAGGGATGAACACGGAAAGATTTATGGTAAAAAATGTCCTCTTGACGAAGTTTTTGGAATAGATAGAACAAAAGCAGAATATGTCAGCAGGAAATCAAAATTATCATTTTTGAAAGATAGTTTGTTCGGAGAAAAAACCATTGAAATGAGTATGGCTGAAACCGGACTGAAAACAGTTTCAGGAAAGTGTATGGCAGTATTTGAAGACGGCACTCCTGCGCTGGTCATCAATCAATATGGAAAGGGAAAAGGTATTTATCTCAACCTCGATATATCAGATTATGCTGGAATGAAAGGAAGAGGAGTTGCAGGAGAGGTGATAGAGGAAGAAAAAGGGAAAATTGACTATGTTTTGACTGTACAGGAAATTTTTGAAAAATTTCTTGCCAGCGCTGGATTGAAAAAAAGAGTTGAGATACTGGAAAATGGTAAGCCAGTCAATGCAGGTGAAAGATTTTATTATACAGAAGGGAAAAACATGTATTTTGCTTACATTCCTGAAGCAGTAAAAGAAACAAAAGTGACTGTGAAAACAGATGGAAAATTAAATGTGTATGACATCAGAGCAAGAAAATACATTGGAAATACAGACAATTTTGAAGACACGATTAAACCAGGAAATGTAAAGGTTTATTCACTGCTTGCCTACAGGGTTATAGATATAACCGGGCATTTGAGGTCAAGCTATAAACAGGGAGAAACCATTGAACTGGATGCAGTGTTGAAAACAACCTCTGGAAAACCAGACAAACATATTTTCAGAATAGAACTGTACAGGGATGGCAAAAATATTCAGCCATACAACAAAAACATAGTGGCTGAAAATGGCAGGGCGAAAATTGTCATACCGCTGGCATATAATCAGGAAAAGGGCAATTATTCCCTGCTGGTAAGGGATATCAATTCAGGGCTTGACAGGGTTTTCAATTTCAGGGTAATATAACAATGAAAATACGGTAACAAGAGAGAAAATATGAAAGGTTTACCGTGTCATGCCAGAAAAAAATTCTATACGCTTTGGGATTATTTTCATTTTCCTGCAATAAAAAAACATTCCAGTTTCATGGACTCAATCCTCTCGCGTTACCGATGACATATTTTAATGCCTGATTTCAGGCACGAAAAAAGGAGCAGCCATGGAAAAGAAAGGTTTTACGCTTATTGAATTGCTTGTGGTGATTGCCATCATTGCCATCCTTGCAGCAATGCTTTTGCCAGTACTTTCAAATGCAAGAGAGAAAGCAAGAAGAGCCGTGTGCATCAACAATATGAAGCAGATGATTCTTGCCCTGAAAATGTACTCAGAAGATTTCAATGATTTACTTCCGTATCCTGTGGCATGGTGCGATCAGTATCAGCTTGCCAACACCAATCCAGGCCAGGGCTATGTCAATATGGGACTTTTGCTTATTGGAATCACAGGAAGAACACCTTTGAAGTTAAATTATCTTAAATTATCTCGCAGGCGCAGAAGGGTTTTTCTGTCCATCAGTAGGTGGACCAAATGGTGCATACTGGAAGAAAACATATTTCACCCGTAATGCGTTTTACACAAAGTTTGAAACATATACCAGTGCACCAGCAAGAACAAACATATGCTACAATGCTACAGAGTTTGTGTACCGCTCGAGTGCCAACACAATCACGATATCCAACTGGCTTGGAATGGGCGTAAAATATATTCCAACCTGTTCAGGAAAAATGACAAGGGTTGAAAGATTTGGATATGCTCTGGTCTGGGACAGATGGGGCAGTCCAGAATCATGGAACCATCCTGGAAGGGCAGATGGTCGGCCTGAAGGACTCAATGTGGGTTTTGGAGATGGTTCTGTGGTGTGGGTCCCTGACAACAATCACCGCTTATTTATAACCTTTGGTGGAGCGAATACTGGCAGAGATACAGGTTACTGGTATGTGTACGGCTCATGGGTGAGAGAAAGGGTTGAAAAAGACCCCCTTGGTCCACCGCCACCACCA
>JAKPDB010000004.1 GCA_029552985.1 bacterium | reverse complement strand
ATTAAAGAAAGAATTTATAAAGGGGGGATAACTGAAATAGGAATTTTGTCTCCGGTCAGTGACAATGGGTCACAGCCGACATCAGGGAAATTTATAAACGAGGCATCTATTCTGGGAATCAAGCAGGTATTTGCCAGTTATAACAATCCAAAGGGGAATGCGGATACTGAACGAGTGATACGGACATTAAAAGAAGAGGAAGGTGTGGACAAGAGAGTGGACAAGTATATATGAGTTCAACGAAGAATTGACAAACTGGATTAACCGATATAACCAGGATTATCCACACTCATCATTAGGATATATGACACCTGCGGAATTTGAACAAAAAGAGATAAAACAATCACCGTTGACCAGGTCGCCTAATTCTCCCTTATTTTGCTCTTGACAAATGGGGAGCAGTACAATCTTCTCCCACCCACCACCCTTGTAAACTTATAAATAAGTGAAGAAAGTAATCTTTGTCTCCCCTGTTTTTTGTATGCACTAACTACTTTTCCTTTGTGCTTTCTATAATCTCGCTTGGAGATCAAGAGATACCCACCAGAATAATACTTCTGAATTTTTTAATTATCCTTTCTGAAAACCCTTCCTTGCGTTAATGTGGTTCATAATATTCTTAGAGGTATAAAAGTAAATTGATTTTAAGACGAAATACCACCTCCTCCACCTTCGTTAGTTTTTCCGCTTTTCCATCCTGTTCTTCCTTCAATTGAAATACTGTTAGGAGCGTTTAATATTTTTTTCTCCAAACTACAAACATCGCTGAAGATGCAGTAGCCATCAGCCCTAAAAATTAATCTGTCTTGTGGAATAAGACTCTCTAATTTCTTTTCGGTTACTCTCTTCTCTGGGGGACAGAAGCGTTTATTGGGCCGACAGGCTATTTTACCAAGTCGGAAAATAAGATAATCTATCGATGCAGGTGTGGGAGGCCTATGGTTGTCAGAAATGCTTCCCCATTCTTTCCATACTTTTCTCCAAACTTCACGATTCATGCGATCTACCATAGAATACTGATAACAGAAAACATCCAAAAAACTTGCAAGCAAAGGAATACGAAATTGGAGAATTCCGGTTCTCAAGGCTACTCTCATGGTGTTTTTATCACTCATCACATCTAATCTTTCTATATTACTTTTATATTCCCAGACACCCAAGTCAGCCATATCCCTTAAAAACATGTGAGCTTTTTTAGTAGAAAAACCGTATCGCTCTTCACCCGTCAATGCTTTAACAATTTCAGCAACGTCGCCCTTATGAATTTCATTGATCTTATATGCCGATGAGTTATATTTTTCTACCAGTAATTTTGCTGAATTTAACATCCACGGCTTTCTTTTATCACGCTGCGATTGTGCTCCGAGAAAATTAAGAAGTTCATCCACCAATAAATCATTATTTTTTACTTTCTTAGGATTAAAGCAATCGGGATGTCTTTTATAAAATTCAAAGGGATTGCTTCTCGCGTGAACATCGATGTTGAAGTCCTGAATTGCCGTAAAGAATCTTACATTGGCAATTTCCTCTTTAGTTAAATCCAGGGTATCCAATTGGACTTTAATAGTATTGCTCTTATAGATGCTTTCCAACACCTTCGCCACAGCAAGACATTCACCATTCGGACCTATCTTGGGAGATAAAACTTTCTCATGGTTTTGTTCCCAATACCTGTGGAATTCAGAAATATATTCAGAAGGAAGGGTAGTCTTTTTCTGGTAAAGGAATTTATTAATCTCATTTAATATATTCGCTGCTAATTCGTATTCATCTTCACCTTTAAATTTTTCGAGCCTAAAACTTACTCCGCAATGCAAAGCCATTTTTTCAAGGAATCTAAGAAAGTCAGACATATTTTTCTCCTTATATTCTCTCGTAAACAAGCAAATACTGATGTACTATATTCAAGTATTCTTCTGATTTGACATCTTGCTTGTTATAGTCTCCTTGGGTAACAACTACTATTTCTTTTAACCATAATTTTTCTGTGCAGACGGAATCAACTATCTTTTTTGCAAGTGGTTCTATAAAACCATTTATTCTTACGTCTCGTGTTTGAATTACAAGAAACCCACCTTTTTCAAGTAAATCCTGTTTTATAATCTCATCTATTTTTTGTAGATAAACCTCTATATTTGATTGAGAAGGATTGTTGTCCAAAAAGGGCGATTTGATGAAAAGTAGTCTTGTGGCCTTTTTACTTTTTCCTGTAGGGAAGAGTGTCTCTTTTGTAGAATGAGAAATAAATGTTATAGTGGAATAACCGTTCCCATTTGAATACCTCTTGATGACATTTTTGTTTAAATATTTTTCAAAATCTTTTCTTGGCAAAATCCACACTGTTGTAGTCTCTATCTCATCCAGTTTTCGCCTTGTTGTGGGTCTCTGAACAACAGGAATGATTGTTCCGTAATCTTCAGTCTTTTCTCTTATTAATCCAACAGGTGATATAGGCTTCTCAAATATTGGTAAATATTCATGAGCTAAAAGAAGAAAATTATATTTTATGCTATTAGCATACCAGAATCCTGTCGTTTTACAATTGTGCTGCCGTTTAATCACAAGCTCTCGCAATTTAAAGCCAGCGTCCAAATACACATTTATAAGTTTGAAACCAAGAGGAACCACATGTTTCTTTCTGCGCATATCTCCTATCAAAATGGCACATTGCCTGCCTGGCTTTAACACTCTGAAACTTTCTCTGGCAACTTTAGACATTTCTTTTAAGAAATCATCAATATCGAAAAATGACAAATCTCCTTTCTTAGAATCTGTGTAATGGATAATATTTGCGTAAGGAGGATGAGCACAAATTAAATCTATAGAATTATCCTGCAGGAATGATAAATTCCTTGCGTCTGCAACAGACAATTCAGGTTCATAAACCTCTGGATGACCTTCTTCAAGTAAAATCAATTGTGTTGATTCTACATTAAAATCCACATTCTTCTTTGCCAGTTCAATGGCCTTATCGTTGATATCAAACGCGATACATCTTCTTCCTAAAAGTTTACATTCAACAGCAGTTGTCCCTGCCCCACAGAAATAATCCAGAACCAACTCCCCCGGTTGAGAATATTTAAGGATAACATTACGAGGAATATAAGGAGACCAATTACCTCTATATTCTCCGCTATGTGTCGCCCAATTACCTCTTTGTTTGAAGCTCCATACAGTGGTCTTTTCTTTTTTAAAATCTTTTGGGAAAAGTGTTCTTATCCGTTTACGGCCTTTAAAGGCGCTGATATTTACACCCTGAGATTTAGTAATAAGCCTTTCAATATATCTGAAGGTAACACCATATTTTTGTCCGATTTTTATATCAGGAATTCCTTTTGATTTCTCCTCTAAGATTGCTTCTTGAAGTTCTTTTTCAGTTTTAAAGTTTATCTTTTGTCCACACATAGAGTCTTCCTTTTTATTTTTTCTTCCTAAAAGAAACTTTACCACCCTGATCCATCCATTCATCAATTCTTTCTTTTCTAAATCGCCACTGGTTCCCAACTTTAGTTCCGGGAATCTTGCCTTCTTGAGCCAGTTTATAAATAGTAGTAATTCCTGTCTTAAGATATTTCGCCAATTGCTCTACGGTCATTATCTCGTCTACCATATTCAAAACCTCGTTCTATTTCTTTTCATTTCTGATACCAACTTACATTATTATATGAAAACAGTTGAAAAAATCAAGTGTTTTTTATAAAAAGTTATAAACGGTTATCAATAGATGATATCCTGAAATTCACTCATTACACTCTCTGAACAGGATATCCGAGATGATTGCATCATGCTGGAAGTGGATAAATATTTCTTCAAATTTTAACTCGACGTATGCATACAAAAAACAGGGGAGACAAAGATTACTTTCTTCACTTATTTATAAGTTTACAAGGGTGGTGGGTGGGAGAAGATTCCTCTTTTTGTTTTGACGAAGTCAAAACATAGGTTGACGAAAGCACTTGCCTTGAGGAGGCTTTTTATTTGAAAGAATTTTCCTTGAAGAATCCCTTTTAAAAGACCTTGCCGAGATAAATTAAATTTTTGTTTCCTTTATCCTAAAAACAAAATCTTCTTGCGGAAGACAGCCGAAGGCTGGCTTAAGCCGACCGACTGTGACTGCGGGGTGGGTGGGGTAAATAGATTCAAATTATCCCTTTTTTAAATAATGTGCTGGATGCCTTTCAATTTACAATTTCAATCCTGTATTTTCCTCTCTCTGCCTGAAAAGTTCTTATATCAAATCTATGTCCAAAGTTTCTCATAGAATTGCTTTTGCGGAGCCAGTCTATACGCTGATGAAAACTGACAGGGTCAGAAGAAGATTTAATTATCTCCTCAACTGAGGGAACTTCAAAGAAGTCAATAAGGATTCTTTCTCTGGTAAAGATTATCTCTTTATAATCAAAAGCCTTAGAAGATACTTTCTCTCTGTGGGGTTTAAGTCATTGAAAATCCTGTTGAAATACCCAAAAGCTTCTTTTACAACCTCTTTATTGATAAGATAATTCCTTGACTGCTCAATCTTTGTCTTAATCTCTGATAACTGCTCTTCCAGTTTCTTTAATTCCTTTTCTGCTTCTTTCATTTCTTCTTTGATGAATCTTGAATACTCCTCTCCCATCTCAAGGAGTTTATCCACCAGAGCCTTACCCTTTGCCTTAACCTGAGAAATCCTCAAATTCAGAATGACCTTTTCCTTTTCAAGTGCCTCCAGTTCCTTTCTACTTTTTGAGTTTGCCTCACTCAAGATTTTATGAAGTAAAATCTCATTCTGGTATACTGCTGCCCATTAAGGGAAATGGAAAATAAGGTAGAATAGAGTGGTCTGAAAGGTGGGGCAGAAACAAAGCGGAGGAAATGGGAAAGCAAGCAGAAGTTTGAGATAGTACTTGAAGGGATAAAGAGTGGGAAAATCAGTGAGATTTGTAATCGGTATCAAATTTCCCAGACCCAATATTACCGATGGTGGATGAGTTTTTTGAAAAAGGGGCAAAAGGAGTTTGAAATGAACGACAGGGAACACCAGACTTAAGACTATTATTGGAGATTTGACGACCGAATTAAAAAGCCAGTACGAATGAAGCGGCAGAAGGCAAAGTCGATAGAACGAAACAACAGGGAGTTGTTGGAGCAGATAAAACAGTTGAAAGGGGAACATCCATTGTGGGGATACAAAGAGTATGGGCGTATATGAAATACCGGCAGGGATATCAAGTAAACAAGAAACCCATATACCGGCTTATGAAAGAAAATGCCTTATTAGTCAGCCAGATAAAGAAGTTAAAAGCGATCAGGAAGAAGTATCCTGAGAAAATACGGGCAAGTGCGGTTAATCAGGTCTGGGCAGTAGATATGACCAAAGTAATGATACCTGGATATGGATGGTTGTCTCTGATAATAGTGCTGGATTGGTATACGAAAAAGATAGTAGGTTGGTATTGTGAAGAAACATCTACCACCAGGCAATGGTTATCAGCATTAAATCTGGCAATAGTGAAGCAATTTCCAACAGGTATAAGGGAAAATGGAACTTTACATCTGGTCAGTGATAATGGGTCGCAGCCGACATCAGGGAAATTTATAAAAGAGGCATCTATTCTTGGAATCAAGCAGGTATTTGCCAGTTATGACAATCCAAAAGGGAATGCGGATACTGAACGAGTGATACGGACATTAAAAGAAGAGGAAGGTGTGGACAAGAGAATGGACAAGTATATATGAGTTCAACGAAGAATTGACGGACTGGATTAACAGGTATAACCAGGATTATCCGCATTCATCATCAGGATATATGACACCAGTGGAATTTGAACAAAAAGAGATAAAACAATCACCGTTGACCAGGTCGCCTAATTCTCCCTTATTTTGCTCTTGACAAATGGGGCAGTACAAGATTTGGGAATTTACCACCAGTAGTAAGAAAAGAACAACTTGAACAATACATAGAAAAATGGAAGACCTGGTGGGAGAACAACAAAGATACATTTAAATTTCCAGAGTGAAAATAAACAGGTAGCATTTGATAACAACAGTTATTTTATAGACACCCGCGACATATTTAGCCGAATTTGCAATAATAAAGAAATTTTCTGGAATAAAGGAGAATTTTTTTTGTTTTTTTCTTTAATTTGATTTAACATTATCAACGATAGGATTGATTGGAAAAGATATGAAGTTAAGTAAAGCACACTTCGGTTTTATTCTGCCGCAAGGGGGTAGCAGAACAACCACAGCGGGAACCCAGGGCGAGGAAGAAAATCTTGTCCCTCGGTGGAAGATGAAAAAAGAAGCAAGATGCTCTTATCGAATCTGTTGTCTTGAGAGGAGGAAAAAAATTATTTTATTTGACCAGGGATTTTGGTATAACAACAGAATTAACAGGGAGGGACCATGTTTGAAAAAAGTGAAGCAAAATTGACTGCAAGTAAAAAGGCAATTGATGAATTTGTGAATGATAAACTCGGGCTTTCGGTTCACTGGGGAATCTATGCAATTATTGGAAAGGGAGAATGGGTGATGCATGTTGACAAAATAAATGTGAGGGAATATGAGAAACTAATGGTTTCTTTTAATCCAGTAAAATTCAATGCAGATGAATGGATTTCTTTATTGAAGGAAACAGGAATCAAGGCATTTATGATTACATCAAAACATCACGATGGTTTCTGCATGTTTGATACAGCATTGACTGAGTATAAAATTACAAATACACCATTCAAAAAAGACCCTATCAAGGAACTGGCAGATGCCTGTAATAAATATAAAGTGAAACTGCATTTTTATTACTCTCTTCTTGACTGGCACCATCCTGATTATCAATCAAACTGGACGTCCTATGTAAGATATTATCAGGGTCAGATCAGGGAATTATGTTCAAACTATGGAAAAATTGGTGGTTTTGTTTTTGATGGGTGGTGGCCAAGACATCAATTTGATGAGAGTCAGAAATATTTTATTCCAAAAGGAAAATGGGAAATTGGTGAAACATACGATTTAATACACTCTCTTCAACCAGATGCCCTGATAGCAAATAATCACCATATACTTCCGCTTCCTGGTGAGGATTATCAGATTTTCGAACTTGATTTACCGGGTGAGAATACTGCTGGATTTAATACGACTGAAATTGGAGATAAACCGCTTGCTTCTTGGATTAATCTTGGCGGAGGCTGGTCATACATCAAGGATAACAGGAGATTTCCAGAGGTAGATTACTTTTTGAATTTTAAGAAAAGATGTGATGAAAGAAACACATTTTTATGGCTGAATGCTGCACCGATGCCTGATGGAAGATTGCAACCAGAGCAGGTGAAAATACTTAAGGAATTTGGAGAAGCACTAAAACACGAGAGGGAAAAATAATGAAAATAAAATTGATAATGATGGGTGTATTCTGCTTGATGTTTTCCAGTTATCTTTTTGGGGCAAAGATCTTTTTTGAGGCAGAGGACATGATTGTGAGTGAAACACAAAAATGGCAGGTTGTTGAACACTTTCCCGGATGGTATTATGGGTTTCCTTCAAAAGGAAAGATGCTTCGTGGTTCAATTGGTGGGCCTGCTGAAGCAAAAAAGCCAGTAAATATTCCCCAGCAGGCAGAGTACAGGTTATGGATAAGGTATCTTGATGTTCTTCCATACAGGGGTCCTTTCAAGGTGACAGTCCTGCAACAGGGCAACACCAAAACAGAAAAAACTTTTGATACAGAAAGCTTGAGAAATTCTCCTGAAGGAAAGAAAAAATGGGGAGATGGTTTTGGACAATTTGTCTGGGACTGGGTGGATGTGAATCTACAACAAGGTGATGCGGAAATTGTGATTTCAAAGGTAGAGCCCCGTGGTGGAGCAAGCTGGGTGACAAGGCATCTTGATCTAATTGTGCTTTGCGATGATAAAAAGTATGAACCAGTGATGAGTGATTTTACAGAGCAGTTGTATATCAAAATTCGCATGGGGAAAAATCATCAATATCCATGCGTGATACATACCTTTGGAAGAAGACCTCAGCCTCCATGGTTTCTTCCCCATACCAATATTTACAAAACAGGGCTTATTTATGGATGTTTTACTGGATATAAGCCAGAGGGTCCAAATGAAAATTTTTTAAAAGCAGGTGATGATAGTCCATGGATTAATATTACTTCATTTTTTGATGTGATGGGAGACCATAAATTGGAACTCCTTGCGATGCAGGAATATTATAATGGCGTGGAATCATCAGAATTTACAGTGTATCTATCAAGTACACCATCTGATGATGGAATTTTTAAGTCATTTACCCGTTCAGGCAAAGGTGCCGGTATGCTACTGCTGATTGACCTATCAAAACGTGAAAATATTATCAGTGACCTTGAAGGTAGTAGAGAGGCGTTTGATGTTGCAAGAAATTTACCAGAGTTTTCTGGGAAAAGACCAACAAAATTTCCTGTAATGACAGGTTGTTCAATCAGTTCATCGTTTTATCAACCAGAAACAGTTAGCAATGAAATTTATATCCTTTCAAAACTTGGGTTTAATGGTATTGGCGGTTATGACCCTCAGTATTATGAAGCAGGATTTACAAAATATAAGGGTGGCGCGATTTATTTCCATCTTGCAAAAAATGGATGCCTGGCAGACCCAAACATGGAGGCAATAACATCCCTTGTAAAATCTGCAGCAGAAAATTTTGCAAAACAAAATTTGTTCAAGGATATGGTTGCCTGGAGTCAGATGGATGAACCAGGTTCTGTAAGTATGGAACACATAATAAATTGTCCTGTGTGTCAGAGAAGTTTCAGGGATTATCTCAGAAAAATCGGGCTCAAGCCACAGGACTTTGGAGCAAAGGACTTCAGTGAAATCTTACCTTCAAACAATCCAGAAGACAGCAAAAAATATTATTATACTGCGCTTTACAGAAATCAGGTCCTGGCTGACTTTTTCAAAATTGGCACTGACATATTGAAACAATATACACCTGACCCTAAAACAACAACAAATTTTGCTGAATATCTGACCTTTACTGGAAATATGCTTCATTCTGGTGATGACTGGTTTTTGATTTTTAATACAGGCGGACTTACATACGGTTGGACTGAGGACTGGTTAAATCTTGGTACAAGTTATCAATTATGCGGTTATCGAGCCGACTTTCTCAGAGCGGCTTCGAATGGTAGATTTGGGATGTACTGTATTTTCAGAAATCCTTGGGATACTTGTGCAAAGGTAGCATCAGAGATTGGCCACGGTACCAGGGCAATTTATTACTATAACTATGGTCCTTATTACGCCAGTATCGATGCTCATTCAAACAATTACAAACTTTATCCTGCTATTGGTAAGATCAATCATTCAATAGGAGCCATTGAAGATTATTTATTGGATGCAAAGGTACCCTCAAACAGCATTGCGCTTCTTTATTCACATACTACTGACATCTGGACATTGAAACAGGGTACATCAATTTTTGGTAAAGAACGAATGGGGCTCTGGCTGATTTTGAGACATCTTGGATATCCGGTTGATATTATCACTGAACAGGATGTGATAGAGAGAAAAATCAATAATTACAAAGGCATTTTTATCGTTGGTTCACATTTCCCGCCAGAAGTGATGAAGAATCTTATAGAATGGGCGAGAAATGGCGGCATTCTTTATGTGGGCGCGGGTACCGGTATTTACGATAGGTTCAACAGTGTTTCTGATATTGATTCTTATCTTGGCGTAAAAAGAGAAAAGTTTAATTTTGTTTCAGAGCCAGGGAATGATTATTATGGGCTGCCTGGATTAAAATCTCTGGATTCAGTGAGATTTGCTGATGATACAATTGCAGAGACGATTGAAGTGATTTGTGGATTTCAAAAGATGAAAAATGTAGGTCCTTCTGAAACGATTGCTGTGTTTTCTGATGGCTCACCTGCTTTTGCAATGAAGAATTCAGGAAAAGGGAAAATTGTGATCAGCGGATTTTTCCCTGGGCTTGCTTATATGAAATCAGCAGTTATTGCAAACAGGGAGAAAAAACAGGATGTATCAATGTCGAATTGCCCTCCTGAATATCCTGCCCAGATCAGGAAAATTTTTGAAAAAATTGTGGCAAGAATTGAGAAACCTGTGTCAACAAGCGACTACCTTGTTGAAGCAAATCTTCTTGAAACTAAAGATACATATATTGTTACCCTGTCAAACTGGAAAGGTACACGGGTGGAAAATTTGGAGATTGGGTTGAACCGGCCTGCAAAAGGGAAACCTGTTTCCACTGAAAATCAAATTATCTCTTACGAAACAAAAAACAGACAAAAACTCATCAATCTCAATATGCAATCAGCATTTGACTTTATCGTGATACCAAAATGAAAAATATGATTGAAATTCGTAGATACAGAGATATTGTCAAAGAAACATGCGGGTGCCAGCCCGAGATGATGGTTGAGAATTTTTATCAGAATATTGGTAAAAAGATTTTTCTCAAAAGAGAAAAAATTAGAAATTCCATTAACACGATTTCTCAATGGGAAAAAGAAAGACACAACATAAGAAAAAATTTTCAGCAGGCGATTGGTTCAAGTTTTCCTGAAACCAAAGTTAGAACTATCGAAAAAGGGGAACTTAGAAAATATGGTCTCACAGTGAAAAAAATTGTGTTTTCTCTTCATAAAAACCACTGGGTACCTGCTTTGATTTACATCCCAGAAAAGATTAATGTTCCTG
The DNA here is from genome assembly GCA_029552985.1 of bacterium. GTDB lineage: Bacteria > Ratteibacteria > UBA8468 > B48-G9 > DTJG01 > DTJG01. The sequence goes on along the minus strand of JAKPDB010000004.1, from coordinate 25,614 downwards.
CCTGTGGAATGCTTTTACCTGCCGGGCACAGTATCAATGGAAAAACATCACAAAATAATCTGGCTGTGTTCTATGCTATCAATGGCTATGTTGTCATCACTTATGATTTTGTGGGCCAGGGAGAAAGGGCATTAAAAGATGAAAATGATTATGTTTATGCTTTTGCTTCAACTGCTCACAATATCATTGGTGTGCCAATGACCCTACACAACTATAATCTGAACTGGTTTACAATTTTTGAAACAATGGCAGCAGTGAGCATTCTTGAGTCAACAGGACTTATTGATAAATCAAAAATCGGCATTACAGGCGCTTCTGGTGGAGGTACCAATGCTTTCTATTCAGCTGGCTTTGATGAAAGAATTGCTGCTACTGCTCCGGCTGCTTCAGTTCACAGTTTTAAAAATTATGTTTATCAGGATGATTGTGAACAGAGTTTTTTCAATCATATTGAAATGGGTCTTGATTATCCAGATATCAGTTCATTCTTGATTGCGCCAAGACCAATGTTCATCATTGCAAATTCTCGTGATATCTGGGATATTGAAGGGACAAAATATGTTTACAAAACTGCAAGAAAATTTTACAAAATGCATTACGCAGAAGAGAAATTGAAAATTTCAATTTTTGATAAGGGACATTCTTATGATATCGAGCAACAAACAGAAGTAATGAAGTGGTTCAATGGAATTTTTGGCAACAGGCATGATTTTGTCCCGTTCGATAAGATTGAAAAAAAGTCATTTCCAGCAGAAGATGAAATAATTGTGCTTGCTGAAAAAAAAGAACGCAATTTCTACCTGAAAAATGTTCTAAATGTTTTCAAGAAAAATGTGGAGATAACAAAAAAAGAAAGGTCTTACATCGAAAAAATTACAGGTGAATTAAAGCCATTTACCGAGAAAACTTTCAGATTCGAAATCATTGACCGATATCCAATAGGAGCAATGCAATATTATAGGATTGTGTTCTATCCTGAAAAAAATCTTGTACTTCCAGCAGAAATTATTATTCCGCCAAATCCTGCTGGTACCATGATCTTACTCGATGAAATCAGGAGAACAGAAAAACATCAGTGGCAACTGGAATACGCATGGAGAAATTATCTTGTTATCAGACCAGACCTTCGGGGATTTGGTGAAACTGTTTTGAGAGATGACTGGCCTGACATTGAAAACTGGTGTCAGAATCATTTTAGTGGAAAAAGTTTTAAACTTTTTATTTTGTGTCATCTTGTTGGAAAATACATTATCGTTGAAAGGGCGAAGGATATTCTGGCTCTTGTTTCAATAGCAACAGAGCGATTGAAAGCAAAAAAAATTACGATATGGGCTTGTGGCGCGACGGTGCTACCTGCAATTTTTACCAGCATCATTGATACACGAATTCAGAAACTTATTATTCAGGATTTTCTCTATTCTTTCAAGGATGTTTTTGAGAAAAGTTACCCTGTCTGGAAACCTGACAATTACATTCAGGGGACATTAAAAGCAGGTTTTGATGTCTGCGATTTGTGTTCAATGTCGCATGCTCAAATTGAATGGAAAAATACCCTGGATGGTATGATGAAACCAGTAAAAAAATTCAAAGAAAGGTAAAAAATGGAAAAAATACCGATAGATGATTTGATTGAATTAATAAAGAAAGAATATGACGAAAAACGTCTGCAACTTGCTATAAAAAGGCAGGCAGCTGTTCAGAACAATCTTGAACCTGACTATCTTCCAATTTTTCTCCATGGGAAAGTTTCTGAAATGGAAAAATTTCCTGCGTATGACAGGATGCAGCAATTTTATGACCCTGAAAAAATGCTTTATACGCTTTTGTGGGGAGCACTTTCAGTATTGCGGGGAAAATCAGATGGCATACCCTGTGTCAGGGTAAATTTTGGAACGGGTTTTCTTGCATCGATTTTTGGCCTGAAACAAGAAGTTTTTTCTGACAAGATGCCGTGGCTCAAGTCACATCTTGATAAGAAAGATATACTGAATCTCACGGTTGAAAAACTTGAGCCGATTGAAGAGAAAGGTTTAATTCCTGAGTGGAGAAGGTACATAGAATTTTACAAAGAAAAACTCAAAAGTATTCCTTTTGTGAAAATTTATCTTTCTGATACTCAGGGGGTCTTTGACCTTGCTCATCTTGTGTCTGGGGACATCATTTTTACTGAATTTTATGATGACACCAATTTTGTAAAGCATCTTCTCAATCTTTCTTTGCATGTGTATGTTTCAGCCAGCGCCTATATGAAAAATTATATTGGAGAACCTGTAACTTCTGGATTTCACGGCGAAATTTTTATGGCTTGTTGTGGCGTAAGAACCTGCGAAGATACAACGACCCTTCTTTCGCCTGAAATTTTTCAATTGGTGTATCCATATTTCAGCAGGTCAATTGAAACATTTAAAGGATTTGTACATTTCTGTGGAAGCGGTTCCCATATTCTTGAATATTTCTTGAACTGCAAACATGTAAGGATGATTAACTTTGGTAATCCTGAACGTTTTGACTGGAATGAAACAATAAAATTAATTGCAAAGCATGGTAAGACCTATTATGGAACTGTAAACAGGTCTGATGGAGAATCTCTATCGGAATATTTTGAGAGGGTACTTGAACCACTTGAAAGAAAGAGCAATTTGATGTTTGTTCCACATCTTCGCAGTGACGAAGAACCAGAGAAAACAATTGAAATCTGGCATAATTTGCAGAATAAAAAATTTTCTGCAGGTTAATCCTTAGATATCTCAATTTCGAAAGGAAGCATAGGCATCTCATTTAGGATGTCGAGTTTAGAATTTCTCAAAAGCACCCCTTACCTTAATCCTTCCCCACGAGGGGCGGGAAAAGAAAATTTGGGAGATGGTGAGGATGGGGGACAAATAAAAAGTTTTATGAATGAAGCAAATAAGGTAAAATGAAAAAGTATTTAATGTGACGGAAATTTTAAAAACAGGAGGACAGATATGAATTTTAGAGAAAGATTTATCGCATCATTAAATTTTTCAAAACCGGATAAGGTTTGTTTTATACCTGGTGGACCAAGAGAATCAACATTGAAACGATGGCATTCTGAAGGTCTGCCTGAAAATTCAGACTATATGGAAGTATTGTGTTCAATAATCGGGATTCCTCATGAGAAGCAGGATATCTCAAAATATATCAGTGTTTCCTTTAGAATGAATCCCATGTTTGAAGAAAAAATTCTCGAGCATAAACAAGGCCACTACATTGTTCAGGACTGGATGGGCGCAATTGTTGAAATTTCTGATCAGTATGACCTGTCCTATCTTCGCGCTGCAAAGGATTTTGTTACAAGAAAGTGGTACAAATTTCCTGTGGAAACAAGAAAGGACTGGGCAGAGATGAAGAAAAGATATAATCCTGATGACCCTTCCAGGTTTCCTGAAAATTTTGATGAGCTTGCCATAGCAAACAAAAATAGAACCTGGCTTCAATCATTAACTTTTGCAGGACCATTCTGGCAATTGAGAGAATGGTGTGGCTTTGAAGGATTGTGCATGCTGATGGCTGAAGATCCTGAATTTGTTGAAGAAATGGCTGAGTTCTGGAAGGATTTTGTGCTTGCTGTGATGGAAAAATTTTTTGAAAAGGCAAGTGCTGACCATGTTCTTATCAGTGAGGACATGGCATATAAAGAAAAAAGTATGATTTCTCCATCAATGGTAAAAAGATTTCTTGCGCCATGCTGGAAGGCATGGAGTGAAAGAGCAAGAAAATCAGGGTGCAAAATTATTGAGGTTGACTCTGACGGATATATCGGCCAGTTGATACCTCTCTGGATTGAATCAGGCATCAATGTTTGTTCTCCAATTGAAATTGCAGCAGGAAATAATCTTGTTGAGTACAGAAAGAAATTTGGCAAAAATATGGCTTACAGAGGAGGAATTGACAAAAGGGCAATTGCGAAAGGTGGCAAAGCTCTTGAAGAAGCAACCAGTTTCATCCCGTTTCTGCTTGAGGATGGCGGATATATTCCAAGTTGCGACCATGGAGTTCCACCTGATATTTCCTGGCAGAATTTTATTGAATATGGCCGGCTTCTTGCAAAAATGACCGGCTGGCTGTAAGAGAACGGTTTGACAGATAAATCGCAGCGAACTGAAAAAGGGGAATATGTTAGCAAGAATTATTTTGATGTTTCCGTTTTTTTGTTTTGTTGCATCTGGTTTTTCTGCTCACATAACAAATGAAACGCGAAATCAATACAAAAGTAAAGAAACTGTTTTGATAGCAGAAAAAGGTTCTGCGAAACTTCCTATTGTGATCTCAGAAAATTCAGACCAGCAGATCAGAGAATCAGCCCAGGAACTTGCAATGTATCTTGAAAAAATCACTGGAGCAAGCTTTGAAATTAAAACATCTACGACTGGTCCTGGAATTTTTGTCGGAACAATTGAACAGTTTCCAACGCCTTCAGCCACAGAAGGACTTAAGATTTATGAGCAATTCGATGGAAAAGAAGCATATGCCATAAGGACAGAAAACCAGCGCATTAAACTTCTTGGAGCAACGCCAATAGGAGTTTCTTACGCTGTGAGTAGATTTCTTGAACTGATTGGATGCAGGTTTTTCTTTCAAAGCCCTGTATGGACTGTTGTACCCAAAATTTCAAAACTCACCTTCAACCTTAATGAAACTGATAGACCCGAGGTGCTCTCACGATACCTTGGATATCCCCTTTCAACGAATTTTGAAAAGGATGACCCTGATGCAGGAAAACTTCTTATGGCGTGGTGGAGGCATAACAGGGTTGGCAAATCCCTGAAGACATCAGTCGGCCACTGCTGGCCAGAGATTATCAGGCGATTTAAAAAAGAATTTGAAGAGCATCCAGAGTATCTTGCAATGGTGGATGGAAAAAGAAAAGGAAATCAACTGTGCGTTTCAAACCCAGAAGTGATAAACCTGGCAATCAAGTATGTCCAGGAGTATTTTGATAAACATCCTGAAGCGGATATGATTGGTGTGGGTCCTGATGACGGTGGGTCATGGTGTACTTGTGATGAATGTGCAAAAAGGTGGAAAAATCCAGGTGACATGGCATTTTATCTTGCAAACGAAGTGGCAAAGGCATTACAAAAAAGCCATCCAGGAAAGATGGTCGGGATTTATGCTTATAACTGGCACTGTGATCCACCGGATTTTCAACTTGAACCTAATGTTTATGTTGAACTGACAACAGCGCTGCTATTGAACACAAAATATGGATTTGACGAATTGTTGAAATTATGGCCCAAAAGAGCAAAGTACTTTGGTCTTTATGACTACTGGGCTGTATATGATTGGATCAGGGACAGGCTTCCGTCAGGTCGTACTGGTAACACTCGGTATGTGGCAGAAAAACTGCCTTATTATATGCAATACGGTATATGCAATCTTTCTGCTGAAAGTGGAAATAGTTGGGGCAGTCATGGACTGGGATATTATCTTGCTGTAAGAGTCTTATGGAATTCAAAAACAGATGTTGAGGCATTGAAACAGGATTTTTACGATAAAGCGTTTGGACCAGCAGCAGGGATTATGAAAAGATATTATGAAAGGATAGACCTTGCCAGTAAACCTTTGATAGGGCCCACATTTTATCGCATGTGCATTGATGACCTCCTTGAAGCTGAAAAGGTGGTTAAACAATATCCTGAGATACTGGCAAGAATTGAACAATTGAAGCAATACCATGTATTTCTTTATCTTCGCAGAAAAACGTATGACGAAAGAGAATTAACCACTGAAGAAAGAAAAAAGTGGGCTTTTGAGATGTTGAAATGGAATTACAGAATGCGAAATACGTACATGACCTTCTGGAGTTTTTTTGCGGACCAGACGAGACGTCAACTATCTCAGGAATTTAATGAACCATCGTGGTGGTGGTGGAAGATGTGGAGTCAGCAAAAGCAGGATGAAATCCCTTACAGGATAAAAGAACCAATGACACCCGAAGAGACAAACCGATGGCTTGAAGTTGCAAAAAAGGACTATGGAGAGGCTACGGCTTTTGAAGAAGTTTCATTCAGCAAGAAACTTGTTGCTCCTTTGTGGGAGACACCAGAGAAAAAAACGGGCCAGAATATTTTCATGAGTCAAGGCGGATTTTATATTGCCCTTGCCAGTATCAAGGGAGAACCACTTCAGTTAACAATCACGCACGGCACCATTTACAAAAGTTTTCCAGATGGAAAGTACACCCTTTATGATACAGACGGAAAAATTATTTCAGAGGCAATTGTGGGATATGGGGAAAATCATTTAGTATTGAAGGTTCCAGAACCAGGAATTTATACTTTAAAATATGATGACTTTGCTGCTGGATGCATACTTGTTCCTTCAGAAGAAACAAGAACGGCATTTATTCTTACCAGAGGCGATGCTTTCAATCTCTACAACCATAATTACCTGTATTTCTATGTACCTAAGGGTACAAAGGAAATCAGATTTTACGCTTTGAGGTCGTGGCCAATTGGTATATGTCAGCCAGATGGACAGTGGGTGGGCGAAGAAAAACCAATCTATCATCATCCACGTTCCATAAAGGCAGACGGTTCATACAGAAGAATTCCTGTACCTGAAGGGATGGATGGTAAAGTTTGGAAATGTGTTGACTTTGTTTCTGGTAGTTTTTATTTTTTTAACATCCCGAATCTTTTATTTGTGAAAGAATCAGATATCATTGTACCAGAAGATGTTGCAAAAAGGGATAATTTGAAACTGTATATAAAAAAATGAGCGAAAAGAAATTCAACATCCTGTGGATTATGGCAGACCAGTTGAGGGCAGATTGTCTTGGCTTTATGGGGAATGCTGTGGTTCAAACCCCAAACCTTGATAAGCTTGCAAATCGAAGCATTGTGTTTACCAATACGTTTTGTCAGAGTCCTGCTTGCATGGCTTCAAGGGCGAGTGTGTTTACTGGAAGATATCCTTCTACCATCAGAATAAGGGGAATGGGAATTCTGCCACCTAATGAAACAACCATTGCTGAAATTTTAAGGAAAAATGGTTACCATACTGCTGCTTCGGGAAAGATTCATTTTACGCCTGAACAATATACGAAAAATCAACTAAAATCTGATATTCCCATCATTGACTGGAAAAAATTTGTTAAGGATGCAAAAATAGAAGAAATTCCACAGGATAGAATGAAAGAAAATTATGGGTTTGAACAATATATCGGCTGTGAAGATATTTTACTTGGAAACTTTTATAGCTGGCTTGTTGAAAATTATCCTGAACTTTCCAATAAGAAAAAAGAGCCATTTTCTCCTGAGGGTCCGGGTGACCTATTTGTTTCTCCATATCCTTCAGAGGCACACCCTACAACATTTATCACAAAGCAGGCAGAAATTTTTATAAATTCCTTGAAAGATAAAAAGCCATGGTTTGTTTTTTGTTCTTTCATTGCTCCCCACCATCCATTTGAAGCCCCTCAGGATCAGATTGATAGATACGATGAAAGAGATATCCCTTTACCAGAAGAAAAGGGTGGTGTTGACGCGTCGTTTATTCCAGAACCTGCAAAAAGTGCAATCGGTGAAATTACAAGATACAGCAAAGATATTCAACGAAGAATCGTACTTCACTATTTTGCAAGTATCAGTTTAATTGACGACTGTATAGGAAGATTAATAGACTTGCTCAAAGGAACAGGTCAATTTGATGATACACTGATCGTTTTTACATCAGACCATGGTGAATTTCTTGGAAATCACACACTGTTACGAAAGCCATCCATACATTTTGATGAAGTGTTGAAGGTACCACTGTTGATGAAATTGCCGGGTAGATTTAGCAAAAAAAAAGTTTTTGATGGACTCATGGAACTTGTTGATGTTTGTCCAACAATTTTGGGGTTTTTACAGATACCCGCAAACCCAGGGCTTCAGGGCATTGACTGGTCAACGAGCATTCTTGATGGTAGTTTTTCTGGCAGGACAAGCATTTATTGTGAAATGTATCATATTCGACCACTCTTTGGAACACTTGCCGGACCATATACTTCTGTTATGACCATAAGAACATTAGAATGGAAACTTAATATATATCCTGAAGCAGGGATTCAATATGGTCAACTCTTTAATCTAAAAGAAGATGCTAGTGAATCAAAAAATCTTTATTCCCATCCACAGTACAGAACGATTAAGGAAGAAATGCTATGGGAACTTTCAAGGCGACGTTTTTTGATGGCTGACCCTTTGCCTTTATGGCTTACCCAGTATTAAGATATTTCAGTTTGACTTTTCAGTGCTGAATAGTGTATTATTATGTGGGAAGGAGGGAGTATGTTTACCGGGTCAATCGTCGCAATTGTAACGCCATTCAAAAACGGCAAATTTGATAAGGAAAGTTTCAGAAAACTGATAGAATTTCAGATTTCCAATGGTACTGATGGCATTGTACCTGTTGGTTGTACTGGTGAGGCAGCAACTCTTACCCATGATGAACACAAAGAGGTTATTGATTTTACACTTGAGATAGTAAACAGGCGTGTTCCTGTCATAGCAGGGACTGGTTCTAATTCCACTGCAGAGGCGCTTGAACTAACAAAATTTGCAAGAGATTCCGGGTGTAATGGCGCTTTGATTATCACTCCATATTATAATAAGCCAACGCCTGATGGTCTTTACAAACATTATAAGAAAATCGCAGAAGAAATTGATATCCCGATTTTGCTTTACAATGTGCCTTCAAGAACTGGAATCTCCATTCTTCCTGAGACAGTGGCACATCTGGCAGAGTTGAAAAACATTGTGGGGATAAAGGAAGCAAGTGGAAGTTTGGACCAGGTGAGCAAAATCATTTCACTCTGTGGAGAAAATTTCGTTGTTCTTTCAGGAGACGATTCAATGACACTTCCCATTATGGCAGTTGGTGGGAAAGGTGTCATTTCAGTTGCTGCCAATATTATGCCTGCTCAGGTAAGTCAGATGGTGCATGCCGCGCTTTCAGGAAACTGGTCAGAAGCGCAGAAAATGCATATTAAACTATTTAACATGTTCAAGGCGCTCTTTATTGAAACCAATCCAATTCCTGTGAAAACGTGTCTTTCCCTGATGGGAAAAATCGAACTTGAACTCAGAATGCCTCTTACTCCACCTTCAGAGGAAAACAGGAAAAAACTTGAGAGTATCATCAAACAATATGGGTTGATTTGAACATGATTTTCAGACGCAGAAAAAAATACATTCCGATAAAGCCAAAAGAAGCCCCTGACATAAAAAAAGACCTGTGGCAGAAGTGTCCTGACTGCAACAAGATGATTTATGAAGGACGCTTAAGGGAAAATTTCAAGATATGCCCCCACTGCGGTTATCACTTTAGATTAACAGTAAAAGAATGGATCAATTTGATTGCTGAACCAGGCACATTTGAAGAACTTGATGCGGACATAGTTTCTGTTGACCCTCTTGAATTTAAGGGGCCAAAGACATACAAAGAAAAACTTGACGAAGAGATGAAAAAAACAGGTCTGAATGAGGCATTAGTTTATGGCAGGGCAATGATTGGTACAGCAGCATCGGTTCTTTCAATTCTTGATAGCAATTTTATTATGGGGAGTATGGGGTCAGTAGTGGGAGAAAAGTTTGTCAGAGCGTGTGAACTGGCAATGATTGAGAAAAAACCCCTTGTTTCTGTGTGTGGAGGCGGTGGTGGTGCAAGAATGTATGAGGGGCTGATTTCATTGATGCAGATGGTGAAAACTTCACAGGTTATTAGAAAGATGAAGGAGGCGAAAACTCTGTACATTTCAATTCTTACTGATCCCACTATGGGTGGAGTAGCAGCAAGTTTTGCGTTTCTCGGAGACATTCTTCTTGCTGAACCAAAGGCATTGATTGGTTTTGCTGGTCCAAGAGTAATCGAACAAACAATGAAACAGAAGTTGCCTGCTGGATTTCAGAGGTCTGAATTTCTTTACCAGCATGGTATGCTTGATGAGGTGGTGCCAAGGAATCAATTGAAGCCAACACTGGTAAAAATCCTTTCTATCTTTTCTTCTCAATGAGCAATCTCGGGCACACCTATCTTGAACAATTGACTGATTTTGGTATAAAACTTGGCTTGGACAAAATCAAGTTCCTACTTTCAAAACTTGGCAATCCTCATAGAAAATACCGTTCAGTTTTGATTGCTGGAACCAATGGAAAGGGTTCTGTTGCAAGTTTTATTGCAGGTTGCCTGAAAGAAGCAGGTTACAGGGTTGGTTTTTATACAAGTCCTCATCTGATCAGGGTGGAGGAAAGAATTCAAATTAATGGTAAACCTATTCCTTCAAAGGTTTTTGACAGTTTGTGTCTTGAACTAAAAAATCTGTGTATGAAATTGCCAATTGAGATGCAGCCAACATATTTCGAAGCCCTGACCGCAGTGGCTTTTGAATACTTCAGAAGGGAAAATATTGATATATGCGTGTGTGAAGTTGGCATGGGCGGAAGGTTTGATGCAACAAATGTACTTGAGCCAGATATTGAGGTTATTACTCCAATTTCTTACGACCACATGGAATATCTTGGTAATAGCATTGAAGAAATTGCTTTTGAGAAGGCAGGGATCATTAAAAACCATTCTCTCATTGTGTCAGGGAAACAGATACCATCTGCTGGAAATGTTTTGAAGAGAGTAAGCAGACAGAGAAATGCAAAGATTTTTTTCTATGGAAAAGATTTTTCAGCACGATTAATTGATTCTGATTTTCCCAGACAGCAATGTTTCAATTTCACTGGCATTAAAAAACTCAATAATGTCTCGATCAGAATGTTTGGCAGCCATCAGATTCATAATGCCGCAGTGGCAATTGAGACGCTTTTTCTGCTAAATAAAATTGGGGTTGCCATCAGTGAAGATGCCATACTGAAAGGAATGAAAAAAACTGTATGGCCAGCAAGATTTCAGGTACTTTCAGAAAAGCCCTTTGTGATACTTGATGGTGCCCATAATCCTGCTGGTATCATTTCTTTGAAACGCGCTCTCAAACAATATTTGCCTGAAAGCAAACCAATTTTTCTCATTGCAATTCTTAAGGACAAAAACTGGGAATCAATGGTAAAAATACTTTCGTCAACTGGCAAAAAATTTATTTTTACTCAGGTGAATACTCCGAGAAGTTTGCTTCCCTCAACACTTTCTTCAAAAATGAAGGAATTGGTGCCTGATGCAGACGTTGAAACTATTGAAAATCCATCGCACGCAATAGAAAAACTTCTATCAATTAGAAGTGATGAACCAAGAGTCATTTGCGGTTCCCTTTATCTTGCTGGAGATGTTTTGAAGGCATTCAGGAAAAAATTGCGATAAACTATTTGTTGTTTGCTTTATTCCTTCGCAACCTTTTTAATTTTGTAATTTTCAGGATATTGCTATTGCTTGTTCTAGTATAGGTAATCTCGTCAATCATCTGTTTTATAAGATGTATTCCCATTCCACCAAGGGCTTCTTCTTCTTCCTCTTTTGCATTATCTATACTGTTCAACTCAAGAGGATTATAAGGTATGCCAGAAGTTTCTATGGTCACAACCACTTTATCAGGGAATCCTTCCCACTGGATTCTCATTTTTCCCATTGTGCTGTCGTATTTTCTAAATTGAATAATATGAGAACAGATTTCATCTGTTACAAGCAGTAGTTCCCATGCCTTTCTTGATGTAAGGTGATTTTCTTTAATTTTTTCTTGAAGAAATTCTGCGATGATGGTAAGGTTTTCAATCACCGGTAGTATTACCAGCTCATTCTTCATTAATTTCCTTTCTGTGATGCAGACAAATTTTTCCTGTTATATTAAAATACACTTTTTCAGTTTCTGCAACCATTTTTTCTGCAGAAAATTCTTCAAACACCATATTTTGACCTGCAATACCCATTTTTTTTCTCTCCTCAACATGTTCTATAAGAAAGCACAATTTTTCCTCAAGTACTGACTCATTGCAGGCAGGAACAAGAAATCCATTGATTCCACTTTGAATGACTTCTCTTGCGCCATCGATATCAAATGCAACAACAGGACTTCCAGCAGCAAGAATTTGAACCACTGCCCTTGGAAGCCCTTCTCTTAAACTAGTGTGAACGCCAATGTCAATTGCAGAAGCAAAAAAGGGAATGTCTTTTGGTTCCACAAGTCCAGTGAAATGAACCTTTTGGGTTAAATTTCTCTGTCTTACGAAATTTTCAAAATCTTTTCTTAAAATACCATCACCAACAAGGATAAGATGTACGAAAGGATACTTACCAGAAATTTTTGCAAAAACTCTTAGAAGGTATTCCTGTCCCTTTAATGGGAAAAGCCTTCCTATCATACCGATAAGAACATCATCATGCTTAAGCCCGAGTTGTTTTCTTTTTTTTTCCCGAAATTTAGAGGCCATTTTATATTCTTCAATCTTGAAGCCACTTCTTATTACTGAACAGGCATCCGGTTTTACGATACCATGTTTGATGTGATTTTCAACAATGACACTGCTGACAGAAATAAAGTAATCAGTAAATTTGCTGGCGATTTTTTCACACAGAATATAAAAATATCTGACTATTGCATGCTGGTAGGGATGAAAACTTGAGCCGTGAAGTGTGTGGACGACCTTTGATTTTTTTGAGAAGAATTTTGCTGCAATTCTTCCAAGAAAACCTGCTTTTGCACTATGGGTATGAATGATGTCAAATTTGTGCTGTCTGAATATCATCCCAAGCTTGAAAAATGTAATCACATCATGCCAGATGCTTATGTTTCTGATAAGTTCTGGAATGAAGATGTGATAAATGCCTGCATTTTCAATGTCTTTTTGCATGTTTCCTTCTGGACCTGTCGCAGGGCCTGATATGAGTATAAGTTGGTGACCACGCTCTTTCAGACCAGACACTGTGGCAAGAGTATTTTCCTGTGCACCGCCGATAATCATGCGGGTAATTACATGTGCGATTTTCATTGTATTATTTTTAACACCAAGCAATCCCAAGGTTCAATTTTTCTCTGGAGTGTGAAAATCCCTGTTTTACTATTTTTTATCACCTGACATGATGCCCATTTTCCATCTTCCTCAAGGACAGCGAGTTTAGAAAATTTATGATTTGTATAAAACTTGATTTCATTTGCTTCGTCAAAGCTTGTATTTACCATCACCACAACCATTTTTTTCTTTGATTTTGAATATCTTAAAAATGGACATATTCTGGCCGGATGTATAATCATAAAAGGAAATTTGTCATCAGTGAGCCACCTGACCAGACGATGAATCTGCAAAAGTTTATCCTCTGAGAAAATATATTCCCACGCATCATATCCAAAAGAAGCAATTTTTGCGCCCATGATATTTTTGAAAACTACCGCTGAAATACCAAGTATCCTGCCATTTTTATAATCTGATTTTAATCTGCAGAGTCCAACTGCTGTTTTAGAAACACATCGCAGGACAAAACTTGGTTGTTTGAAGAAGCCAGGCCTTGAATCTCTGAATTTTCCTACAAATCCTTCATTGATTTTATGATTGCAATATTGTTCCACGCAATGACCGCTAGTTTTATCGTCTATGCATACGCCTGTAAGATAAGAAAGTCTTTTGTTATGTAAGTACCTTACAGCAGTTGCGTCAAGTATTGCTGGTTTTGAAAGAATTGTTTTCAGTTCATCCAAAGACATACCGTCCAGCATGGTATGAGTTAGTAAGGAGAAATAACTATTGCTTCTATCACCAGTAACTGGAATGCCTGCATAAATGAAATTCATGGGACTTTTCATAATTTCTGGCTGCCATACATTCATATATTTTTTTAAAGCAATATGATTTGACATCGGCAATATCAATGCGCCGCACATGTAAAGATTTTTCACTTCATCAGAAAGTATTCTCCAGAAATGACTTTTTGCTTTTGAAACCTTCAAAAATTCACAGTATTCGTGAAAGATGTCAGGAATCATTCCTGAGATGTTAATAGTGGCGCCATGACATCCTGACGCAATACTTGATGTAACTTCTGTGGCAAATATTTTGCGGGATTTCATGGGTGCATTGTAAGGAAAATGTTCAACCTCTGCGAGAATGACATCTTTTTGGTTTGTTCCTACTACTGAAATTTGCTGAGAGTACTCAACTGCCTTGGTAATAAGACCTGCTGGAATCGTGTCATTATAGAAACCACCGCCAGGTCTCACAAATACATACCCTGTTTTTTTTCTGAGTACCCTTAAAAATTCCGGGTAATTATATGCAATACCATGAGCAATCATGAGAGAAATTACAATACGCGGGTTTTTTTCATGCACTGCCTTTTCAATAGTTTGAACAATATTAAGAAGTATCCGATTGCACCATGTGAGCCATGCTGCGCGCAGTTTTTCTGCGTTTTCGTCATTCTGGCTGAGAAGATAAACAAGTTCATCTCTTGAATATAAAACGTCTGTAAGTTTAGCAAATCCTTCCATGCATTGATGACAGAAACATCCAAGAGTTGCGGGATAGTGGTTATGCATTCTGAAATCATCATCTATCCAGATAAAATCTGGATTAAGTTCAGCCAGTGCTTTGTATTTTTTGGTGGTATCATCCAGAAACTGACTGGATGATGGACACGGCGTATGCAAACAAACAGTTCCATCATAGTTTATCATCTGAGGAATTTTTCCAAGATTCCAGCAGTCAGGTACTTCTTCAAGATGACCTAATGTTGCAAGAACATTGATACCAGTGAGAGTTTTTAATTGTGTTTTTATGTCTATGAGGGCATCTCTTATGGCGGAAAGGCGGGGAGAAACTTCATTAAATGGGAGAAAATTATGGACATTTCCTACAAAAAGAGCAACAGAATCAATACTTTTACCGTATTGCCTCATAATGTTGATGAATTTTTTTCTTGTTTTATCCGTTTCATAATCTGGCTCTTTCAGCCGTATCATGATAAATGGACGTTTCATTTCTGGTATCCTGTTTTTTGAAAAAGGTTTACTTTTATCATTGTATTGGTTTTTTCATTTAAGGTCAATCCTAATTTCACCGATTGACAATTTTATCGATGATATGGTAAAAACTTTCAAGATATATTTTACCAGATGGACTGAGTTCTTATGAGAATGAAAAAGGTGCTTCTTCTCGTATTTATAATTATTCTACTGGCTCTTCTTGAACATTTTATGTTGAAAATAGTCCAACTGGATTTTGCTGTTCTAATTGACAATTATTTTTTTCTGTTTGTCTTTGTTTTTTCAATTTTTACACTATTTCATGTTTTTTGGTCGCAAAAATTTCAAAAAATTGGAGCAATACTTGCGGGTGCTTTTGGACTTTTGTTGCTATATACAGCAATTCAGGTTGCCCTGAATATTAACATGGGCCAGGCAGAATTTGAGTATTTGAAGCCAATGCTTTTGATTGCACCACTTCGAGATACTGTATTTTTCTTCAGAAATGCTATTGTTTCATTTTTGGAAAAATTTATTAATTACAATACCACAAAGTTTGGTGGTTCTGTCTATTGTGTGGTCTGGTTTTTCCTTTCTTTCTTAATTCCGCTTACTCTGATTGGATGTTCATGTTATTATCTTTTGGGGAAAGACATAGAATTGACAATCAAAAATTTTAGAACTGCGAGAGTATTAAGTATTGTAAACATTGCAACCCTGATTCTGCTAATTTTTATACTTATACTATGCAGTCAATGGAAACAGATTGCTCAATGGCATCAGATGTGTTTTGCTTCTATGAAAGCAAAGGATGATTTTGAAAATGGCAAAATACGGTTTTATGAAATTGTTAAGTGTGAAACAAGCTATTACACAGGGAAAAAAGATAACGGTGTAGAGATATGGACGATTCCCCACGTTCGTGATATTGGGATACCCGCTCGTATAGATGAAAAAAATTTTGTTCACTGGTACAATGAAACAATGAAAAATCTTGTCAGGAAAAATATCTCACCTAGCCGCGAATAGCTTAAATTGACCCGGCTGAAATAAAATTTTATAATTGTCAATAAAGATGGGAGGTGAAAAATGGCTGATTGTTTCTTTCACACCGGTAGACCCGCAGTCACAAGATGCAAGCAATGCGGAAAGCCCCTATGTTCATCCTGCAGGAAAATTACAGAAGAAGGAATTTTTTGCAGTGATGAATGTGCAAAAACTGCAAAGATTTATGCGGAAAGAATGAAACAGATGGAACAGCAGAAGGCTTCTTACAGAGCTTCACGATGGACTGGCATTGCAAAACTCATTAAAATCATAGTTGTTCTTGGGATTTTGTTCGCTATCTACAAATATGTGGTAGCAAGGTTCATCAGGTAATTAAGGACTGAACAAAAAATTTCACAGTTTCCTGAATGACCAGATTTTCTGACTTTTCTGTCACAAAAGTATGACCACCTTCCTTCAAAACTATCAGACGTTTTGTCGTAGCAGCGTTATGAAATGCTTTGTAATACGCGAGTGCATGCGCAACATTGATTACACTGTCATCATGAGAATGAATAATCAAAACATGGCCACTAAAGTGGGTAGCTGCTTCAACGGGTTTTATCTTTTCAAGGGAATTGATAAGGTTTTTACCTATCCTGAGCCCAGTACCAGTCAGATATGTAGTGCCCTGTTTTTGGATTTTCTTTTTCATCGCAGCAGTCAATATTTTTTTTGACAGTTCCTCAGGATGTGCAACAGGTGCCCACAAACATAATGCTGGTAAGTGAATTTTTGAAGAGACAATGACTGCTGGAATTGCTCCCATGGAAAGCCCAAGAATTCCAATGGTTTTTCTGTTAATAAATCGTAGATTAGTAAGATACTTATACGCCTGAAATGTGTCCTGAATTTCTGTTTCAAGAGTCATATCTTCAAAACTGCCAGCACTATCACCGCTGCCCATAAAATCAAATCTCAGACAGGCAATTCCACTCCTGGCAAGTTGTCTTGCAGTTTTTGTGAAAATAAAATGACTTTCAGATTTGCTTCCTGAAAAACCATGGCAGAAGATTACTGCAGGATATTTTTTGGTAGTATGCCTTCCATCTGGCAGATGAAGAATGCCAATAATGTGATTTTTCCCACTTTTAAAAACAATCGGTGTTTCTTTCATAAGTCTCTCTGAAGTAAAAAAGTTGACTGTTTTACCAGAGTTATTATAATGTTTTTCAATCAACAAAGAAATCTTTCAAATTCAAAAAGGAAGAAAAATGAAAATTTTCTGGCAATCAGAGGCATGTGACCTGGCGCATGACCCTGTCAGTGGGGCATTGATTACACGACTAACCTGTTCTGTGATGAACAACATCAATATCTATTGCGAACAGCCATATACCTCACCTGATGGTAAAAGAATTGCATATACCCGTAGTCATGGCCCAGACCCAAGAATTCCACCATATCAATTATGCGTAGCAGACATTGAAAAACTGAAGGTTGCCTTAATAGAACCAGAGGTATCGAGTGTACTTGTTGGAACATCTGCCTGGTCTGGATGGATTTATTATTTGAGACCGAACAGAGAACTTGTGCGTGTCAACATTGTAAATCTTGAGAAAGAAATCATTATGACACAATGTAATCTACCTGAGGGAATGTCTTTTGATACTGTTTCCTGTGATCACAGGTACCTTGTTGGAGTTTCAAGAAATCCTGATGGTGATTCTGAAATCATCCGGCTTGATATGAAAGAAAAAACCTGGAAAGTGATATTTAAACACCAGGATATTTTGAGTCATGTCCAGTTTAATTTTGTCCACAGCAGAGATCTCCTTGTACAGCACAACAGAACACAGCGGCTGGGTTCTGATGGTCTGAGAATAGAATCAAAAGAGTCAACATTGGATGCCACAACACATTTTATTATTGATGTTGACGGCAAGGATCTGAGACAGTTAAAGGTGGGTCCACCTTATACTGCAGGTTCAACAGGGCATTCTGGCTGGATATCTGATACAGGAAAAATTGGATTAACCGTAAGATGGCCTGCAATGAGTGAACAAGAACCATCAGCGAGATTTCAACAGGTTCATGACAGTCGCCACAGACAAGGAAATTTTGTCGTTGTTGGTCCTGGTGATGAAAAACCATTGATTTTTTCTGCGCCAGAACACCTGTTTAATCATGTCAATATTTCAAAATGTGGGAAGTATTTTGTTTGTGATTCATACAAAAATGGCATTCCTGGACCGATCGAAATTGTGGTTGGAAATATAAAAACAGGAAAATATAGAACCCTTGTTTCAAATTGCGGTGCACAGGGTGGTGGTGCAGCGGCATCCCATCCTCATCCATATATGACTGCTGATAATAGAAATGTGATTTTTAATGCAGACCCATTTGGAATCTGTCATGTGTTTGCTGTAAGGATACCAGAGAATTTTTTGAAATCTCTTGAATAAAAAGGTGGCCGGAAAGCCGGCCACCTTTTGTATTACTCAACATCAATTTTGATTTCTTTTGCCTTTGCTTCTTCTGCCTTCGGGAGCACGATCTCAAGGATGCCGTCTTTGCAGGTTGCTTTCACTTTGTTGCGGTCCACAGGCACTGGTAGAGTGAAGGACCTGGTGAAACTACCTGAAACTCTTTCTTTGTAAAGGTAGTGAGATTTCTTTTCTTCTTTTTCTTCCTGCGTCCTGCCAGAGATGGTGATGGTGTCTCCGGCAAGAGAAATGTTGATGTTTTTCTTGTCGAAACCAGGAACCTCTGCCTTGATGACAAGGCTATCTCCAGTGTCTGTGATGTCAACCGCAGGAGACCAGATATGATCTCCATAAAAATCTGTTCTGAATCTTTCAAGCAACCTGTCAAAACCAGCTCTTATTTCATCCAGCTCCCTGAAGGGTTCCCATTTTACCAGTTTCGCCATACTCACCACCTCCTTTTTGTTTTTTCATTATTATAGATGCAGCACATAGTACAATGGTTTCACGGTTTGACGGAATAAAAAACCATTGTATAATACATAACAGTTTTGTTATATGTTATTAATACAATGGTTAAGATAAAAACTTTTTTCAAGGCACTTGCCAATGAAAACCGGCTTAGGGTTATCAAGATGCTTGAGAACAATTGTTTGTGTGTTTGTGAAATCAAGAGTGTTCTCGGCACATCCCAGCCAGCGGTCTCAAGGCATCTTGGCATTCTTAAACGCGCAGGGTTTCTTGAGAATGTGAAAAATGGAGAATGGGTATATTACAGGGTAGCAGAAACAAAAAACCCACTGATAGGACAACTTCTCAGACATGTATTCAATGCTCTGGAAAATGAGAAGCAATCAGCAAAGGACAGAAAAAAGGTCAAGAAATTGCTAAAAGTAAGGATGTGTGAACAAAGGGGAAAAAGAAATGAAAAAAAATCTTTCGCTTCTTGACAAATTTCTCACACTCTGGATTTTCCTGGCGATGGCTGTTGGTGTTTTTTCAGGGTATTTATTTCCTGATATTGTTGATTTCTGGAACAAGTTTCAAATAGGGACAACAAATATACCCATTGCAATAGGGCTAATACTGATGATGTATCCACCGCTTGCAAAGGTGAAATACGAAGAAATGGGCAAAATCTTCAGTAATAAAAAGCTTCTTGCAATTTCCCTGATTCAGAACTGGATTGTTGGTCCTCTGGTGATGTTTATTCTTGCAGTGGTGTTTTTAAGACATTATCCAGAATACATGATAGGCGTGGTGCTTGTTGGTCTTGCCCGTTGCATTGCAATGGTAATTGTATGGAATGAACTGGCAGAAGGAGACAGGGAACTGGCAGTGGGGCTGGTCGCTTTCAATGCCATTTTTCAGGTACTTCTTTATGCAGCATACATTTATATTTTTATTGTGTTTTTTCTTGGAAAACTCAATCTTGTCAAAAACCTTGAAATCAATATCTCAATGTCAGATGCAGCAAAAACCGTATTCATCTACCTTGGCATTCCATTTCTTGCTGGGTTGATCACAAGATTTTCGCTTTTGAAAATCAAGGGTAAGCAGTGGTATGAAACCGTTTTCGTTCCGAAAATCAGCCCTGTGACACTTGTAGCGCTTTTGTTTACCATTATCGTGATGTTTTCGATAAAGGGTGAATATATCGTGAAACTGCCTCTGGATGTTGTCAGGGTTGCAATACCACTATGTTTGTATTTTCTGATTATGTGGTTTACAACATTTTTCCTTTTGCGAAAACTTGGTGTTGAATATTCGAAAACTGTAGCGGTTTCTTTTACAGCAGCGAGCAATGACTTTGAACTGGCTATTGCGGTTGCCGTTGCTATATTTGGAATAGGTTCAAACCAGGCATTTGCAACTGTTATTGGGCCTCTTCTTGAAGTTCCTGTGTTGATTATGCTGGTAAATATTGCTCTGAAATTCAAGAGAATTCTTTTCAGGTAAGTGTTGATTAACCTTCAAGGTCTGGTCCTTTCGGCTGCTTTCTGTCCCTGATGGATTTTATCAGTTGTTCAGCATTTTCTTTTACTATGTCCTTGAACCCCATTCCCAGGGCAAGCGCTGAAGCAAATACTATGCCTGCAAATATTGCCTGAAAAGCAAACACGATTGTTTTTTCACCAATCTTTAGAAAGTCCAGAACCAGAATTACAAGAAAAACAATTCCAATAATTTTTATCCCTTTTCCAAGTGCGCTGCTATAGGAAAAGTTGGCATTGTTTGCAAGGGTTTGGGCAAGATTTCCCGCAAAAACCACAAGCAATGTTCCGACGATGAAAATGAATACACCACCTAAAAGGGTCGGAATCATTTCAGCAAATTTTTCAAGAATAATTGCTGAAACTTTGATATTCATCAGATTAATGGCAAGGAAAAGGATAATGAGAACTGAAATCCAGAACACGCAGGTGGCGATGAGTTTGCATGGTGTATATGAAACCTGTCCTTTTTTCAGAAACTCTGTTATGCCTATTTTTTCACAGAATCTTTCAAATCCAAGTTTTTTCAGCAACCATTCAGAAAATTCCCTTAATAAATATGACACAAGCCATCCGAGAATGAAAAATAAAACCACCAGTATGAGCTTGACTACAAAAACAGCGACTGTGATCAAAAAATCCTTTATTCCTATCATTTCCATTTTCATCTCCTTTTATAAGCCCACAACCATGTGTATGATTTCCTTCACAGACATCCCTGAAATTCCGAGCTTTTCAACTGTCCTGCCTTGCTTCCTGAAATCTTTTTTCAAAAGAATGCCTGAAATATGTATTATTGCGTCAATCGTGGGTGTTTTAATACCTAACATTTTTCCGATAGAAGAAATTGGAACCAAACTGAAAGGAACATCTTCCCAGACGTATCTATGATTTATTTCCTGAGGCGCTTTGATTCCGCTATAACTGAAGGTGTCCTGAATCGCTTCATAAAGATTGTCTCCATGTGAACCATAAACCTGATAGAGCCATTCTCTGGCTGAATTGATTTTTATGCCCAGGGATGCTGCAACAGCGACTCTTTCTCTGTCTATTTCTTCCAGTACCAGAGATAATGATTTGCTCAAGCCATCGTGGTAAAAGTCAAAGTTGCCTTTTGTTTTTTCAATCCAGGCAGTGTTGAATATCGTTAATGCTGGATGAAAGACCGCTCCAATATTATCAAGGCTTGTTTTTAGAACATTGTCTCCTGGGACAAATTGTGGAAATGCTTCGTGTATGACTGAAAGAACGCCGGGAATCCAGTATGCTGGAAGCGTAGCAAGAGGAACTTCGTTTTTTATTCTAAAAATGTGAACAGATGCTGAGGATGTAGTCCTTGCAGCATATAAAAATGTCTGGGCTTCTGCAAGAAAAATTTTCTTATTACAATTTTTTTCCATCAATATCTTTCTGAATTCTAAAGTTCCGCCAGTTCTTCCAGGATTAAGAACAATAATCTGACCATCCTGGAGATAAGGAGCACATTGTTCTGCGATATAAGCATGGGCCGCTGCTGGAACAGCAATCATCAAGACATTAACGTCACTGATTGCTTGTTCAATATCTGTGGTGGCAATCGGGATTTCACCAAAGCCCTTTACCTCTCCAGTCACCTGTATGCCCCCATGCCATTTGACACCCCGCAACCTTTCTTCACTTCTATTGTAAAGATGAACTCCAAATCCCATGATTGCAAGATGTCCTGCCATTGCCATTCCGCCATTGCCTGCTCCAAGGACACAAAACTTAATGCTTCGTCCTTTGTTTTTCAAATTTTTGAGAAATTGATTTCCCTGTTGTTCATCAAATATTTTCATTATTTTTCCCACATTAGAGTTCTGACATGATTCTATTAATCCGCTCACACTCTTCCAAGATTTTTCCTGTTTTTTCATCAATAGTATAACATGCTCCATTTAGAATTCGCGTATTGATGATACCTTTTGCGTGTTTGTTTCCTTTCAGGTCTGGAGCGTCAAGAATGCCTGTTTCAACCGCCTTTGAAAGAATATCAGGGTCAATTAAACCATCGCTATGGGCAGACAATTGTCTGATTGCTTCAATAATAATATTTGCATCTTTTATGAGTTTGTTTTTCCTTGCAACCAACCTGGAATCAATCTGAAATTCAGGCCAATCATTCATAATATTTTTCAGAAGCCCATGAACAATTTTACAACTTTCTATGATTTCTTCTGCTGTGGCGCAGTGATCTCCTTCGCTAAATCCCACTACATGCACAATGTGGGGTTTTAAAGCCATAGAGAGAGTGACTGATGCAGCAAGTTGCCCTTTGGCAATATATGGGTCAGAAGATAAACTTGCCAGACCTGCTCTCACCATTGTGTATATTGCAAAGTGTTCGTCCATAAGATTTTCAATCATTTCTTTTTTTGCCAGCATCTTGGCAAGGTCATTTGATGGGCTGATTCCATAAGGTGTATTGAACATATACTGAAAAATATAATGTTTTACACCTGCTTTTTTTGCATTGTACGCTGCAATAAAGGCAGTTGCTACTTCAATGCTGTCTGGTGCATGTCTTAGTCCCCATTGATGAGAATCATTGATTTCCACAGGAATGCCTTTTTCTGCATACCATCTGATAACATTTTGATTTTCCTGGATTGCTTTTTTTAATTGCCTTTTTGAACGAGTATCAAGAGTGCTGTACCAGAACAGAGGGATTGCACCCCATGCATTGTTGATGGTTTTTACAGTCATTTTAGCCCATTTTAAAAGGTTATTTGTTCCGGCATAACAACGTACAAGAGGGTAATTTCCACATCTGGTTGCTTTATAGATTTTTTCAAGATGTTCAGGTTTTCTAATAGGAACTCCACCAGCACCATTTTGCTCTGGATTCATTTTTTCTGGATTGAAAAAATATTCCTGGGCATTCTGGTCTGGTCCAATTGAGAGAATGTCCAGCATCTGACTTTCAGCAATGATTTTTGCTCCTTTAATTGTTTCTATTAGAGAAGGCAGACCAAAGTGATGTCTTAAAAGTGGGTAAGGATAATGTTTTTCAATTCTTTCAACAAGATTTTGTGGGTAAATATTTTTTACATCATCCTGTTTGATTCCAGAAAGAAATGCTGCCAGTTCTCTCATTCCTTTTTGCTGTGATACGACAAAATCAAAAATTCCGTATGTTCTTGCAACGGTACAAACAGATTCTGTGCCTCCAAATGCTAATGTAACTTTTTTTAACCACTGATTTTTTGATTTTTCTTTTTTCAGTTGTTCAAAGATTTTTTTTACTGGTTGCGGTGTAAGACGATAACTCAATGCAACCATATCTGGTTTTTCTATTTCTATCAACGTTATTAAATCTGCAACGGATTTCCTTGTGCCAGCGAAAATACATGTGTGTCCGAAGTTTTTTGCATACTCAAGAAAACCAAGAATTCCTGCAGTGTGAACACAATCTCCAATTGTAGCGCCAAGTATTTTCATTTATTCCTCCCGTTATCAAAAAAATCTATGTTTGTTTTGTTCTTCCCATCCAGGAAAGGTTTTCCAGTTCACCAAAATGTTCTTTGAAAATTCTGTAATACAAAAGTTCTTCTTTAGACCTTAATTCCCAACCATTTGTTAATTTATATTCATCCTGAAATTCCTTATCTGTTATCTGTTTTTCTGCATATTGCAGTATTTTTTCTCCAATTCCAGAGCCTTCCCAGAATTTTGCTTTAGTTCTGTTCAGTACGCTTTCTGGAAGCATGCCCTCAAATGCTTTTCTGAGAATCCATTTTTCAGTGTTTTCTTTGATTTTAAGTTCAGGAGGAATTTGTAACGCGTAATCAACAATTTCAGGGAGTGCGAATGGAACCTGAGCCACCAGTCCATGAGAAGAAGCAGACCTATCAACCCTTTGCAACGCAGTATTATGAAGTTTCCCTGTAATATCCATCAACTCATCCTGTAAATTACTAATGTTTATTTTTTTGAGGTATTCATAGCCAGCAAATAACTCATCACTGCATTCGCCAGAAAAAACCACTGGTACAAATTTTGAAGTTGATTCCGCAACGAACATATTCATGATTGTTGAACGCACCAGTAGTGCGTCAAATGATTCAAGGTGATAAATGACATCAGGAAGGATGTTGATAACCTGGTCAAAACTAACAATAATTTCATGGTGTTCAGAGCCAATAAAGTCGGCAACAATGCGAGCATTTTCGAGATCTGAGGAATTTGCAAAACCAATTGAAAAAGTGTGAAGTTTTTTGACAAGTTTTTCTAACACGGCAGCGATGATGCTGGAATCAAGTCCACCTGATAACCATACACCTGCAATATCAGTTTCAATGCATTTTTCTGTTGAAGTAAGAAGAATATTGTATAAATTTCTTGTTATTGTTTCAGCATCATGATTAAGAAGGTGAGGTTTTTGAAGCGTCTCTGCCTGTATCAGCCCTTTGTTACTATCATATTTGTAGCCAGGTAACAGTTCAAAGATATTTTTTGTTTCAGGTAGTAATGCCTTGATTTCTGAAGCAAAACATAATAGGCCCTCAGCAGTGAAACCATAATACAAGGGTTTAACTCCTAACATATCACGATGCAGAATCAATGTATCATCGTGCGCTATTGCCATTGCAAAATGCCACTCATTGTTGGCGTCCTGTGCAATGTGTTGTTTTTTCAGGATATCTGAAGATGTTTGCTGATATTCAGGAAAAACAATTCCAATTGTACAATTGTTCAGTTCAAGGATTTCACAGCCAGAGCAACCACGATGGGCAATTCTATCAAGCATTTGTCTTACCTGGATTTTTCTACCAGCAACAGAAATACCAGCGATTCCAGCCATGATTTACTCCGGGTAATTTATGAAAGGTTTGATATAATCGGTTTTTTGAAAGATGTTTCATTATTGCTACTATAATAATTTTACCACACTATTTTCATGAACAAAATTGATAGGTTTTACAGAAATGAAAAATATTTAGTGTGTTTGTTCAACAAAGTTCTTGGAATCAGGGGAATTACCTTTGCATGTTCCTGAAAAAAGTATATCCTTTCAGAATTTTCCTTGACATATTGGGTCGTTGCAGGGATAATAAATAAAACCATAACTTTTCAAAGATTTAATTTGGATGCCTATGGAAAAAAATATTGTTATTGGGGTTTGTGGTTCAATTGCGGCATATAAAGTTCCGTCTGTGATAAGGAAACTTCAGGACAGGGGATGGAATGTCAAGGTGGTTATGACACAGTCGGCAACAAAATTTGTCAC
>JAKPDB010000157.1 GCA_029552985.1 bacterium | reverse complement strand
AATAACTGTTTCCAGAAGAAACTATGATTTCATTCGCCTTTGTAATTGTTCTGAAAGTCAATCCTTTCTCTTCCTTTAACGGAATAATCACAGGTTTTTCTCTGTTAATATCCCTGGTAATCAACATTTCTGCTGGCTGGTTTGTGTCAATATAAAATGTCCCTGGAAACACTCTTAACAGTTCTACCTTTTCCCACGATGTTTCCTGTCCTGGTCGCAGAAGTAATGAAGCATCAGGTCTTTTATCTTTGAGTCCCTGGGTTGAAAACCAGTATACGGTCCTTGGTCCCATATAGTAACCAACAAGCCAGAACCTTGTTTCAAGTCGCACTGTAGCAGGACCATCTGCCTTTTCTGATACGCGAAGTTTTACATAAACAGGTTGTTTGAATTTACTCATTATTGGTGGCCCTTCTTTACCAGCGGGCCAGGATGTATAATCATCACCTGGTTCAACAGATAAATCTGTGGTAAGAAACACAAAATCTATTATTCTTCGACACGATGGATAAATGTCTTTTTCTTTTTTCAGAATCACTGTGGCAGTCCCTTTTTTCAAGCCCAGAGTTGCCTTTTCGTACACATAGTCAGTGTTATGATATGCCCATGGTCCCTGTATCTGCCATTTTCTGTCCATGGGGAAATACTTGAAACTGTCTTTGTTCCCGAATTTTCCTTTGAAAACCAACTTTTTATTCTGCAAAATTTCAATATTGAATAAACTGTGGAAGCCGTATGCTGATTCATATCTTACCCAGAGATTGTACTTTCCATCTTCGTCAATGTTGACGTTTTTTGTTGCGATTGCAAGCGCTTTTTCTTCATTGTCCCTGATTCTATTTCCGCTCCATGTTGCTGGTCTGGCAGGAAAATATCCCTCAAATCCTTTTATCACCTTCCAGCCAGAAACAATCTGAAAATCTTCTGCTTCCATACAGATTTCCGCAGAGAAACACGCCTGCACCAGACACAATAACACCAGCAGTGCTTTCATTTCACACTCCTTGTTTTATTCTAGGTCTTTTTTCACAACTTCTTCAGGCAAAAGAAGTTTTTCTGCTAATACTGAAAGATATGGCGGTACTGTAAGTAAAATTCTATTTCCACTGCATTTAGAAAACATCCAGAGTTTACCATCCTGCCCCTCAGGCACATCCACTTTGAAATAACTGTATCGCGGTAATTGTTCAAACGAGAACACTTCTTTTCCGTTTCCATCCAGGATTTTCCCTCCTCCACCGTCAGAGTATCCAGCCACAAGTTTTGTTCCTTTCGGAACATAAAAGTATAGTGACCACATGGTTCCAGGAGAAAATGTTCTGCCGGTAATACCTGATTCTAATGTCCATGACATATCAGGTTCCAGAATTTTCACTTTTGCCCTGTCACCGCCAGTGGTAATATAAAACCAGTGCAGTCCAGAGTGAGGAGTTTCCATTACAATTTCATATGGATTACCGTCAGGAACAACACTTCTATCTTCTGCCACTGGTTTATCAGGAAATTTTGAAGAAAACAGTTTTATGTAAACGTTTCCATAATCCCTGTAAAAACTAATCAGACCGCCTGTGACCTGGAGTTTTATTTTTGCAGGCGCTTTTTCAACCCAGGTGTAAATGGTCTGTGGAGCGCCTGACTGAACTGGTTCATCTCCTGTTAATTCTTTATCTTTTATAACAATGTTTTTTAAGTTTTTCACCGGCACAAGATTGCTGCTGTAAAACACTGGCTCCACAGAAAAAACAGAATTTGAAGCAATCCCATTTCTAAGCATTGCCTTTATTTCTTCTTCTATAAATGGCTCTTTTATCTTCCAGGGATTTTTTCCTTCAGGCACATTCCATCTTGCAGTTTCAGGAACAGTCACATCCTTTCTATCCTGCAATGTTACATATGCCGCAACAGTATCAATCATCTGAGTATCTCTCATCCTGTAAATATGCTTTACCATTTCTTCAAAATATGCCTGTTTTTCTTTGCCACTGGCACGAACGTACTTCAGGTATTTTTCTGCATATCCTGTATAAAGAACAAGGTCATATATCCTGCTTTTTACTGCTGGGTCATTTGTCCGGGACAGCGCCTGGTCAAGATATCCGTACATTCTTGCTATCAAATCGTCACTGAACAACGGTCTTTTACTTTTCTCATCAATTATGTTTATTAAACGATAAAATTTTTCCATCGGCTCTTTTGCAGAACCAAATGACTTTTCAAGAAAATCGTTAAACAGTTCTTTCACGTTTTTTGCTTCATCCACATTCCACAACAATCTTGCGAGCATGTAATTGCCAAATCCTGCTGGACCCCAGCTATCTTCTGTCCAGCCACTAATTAACCGGATACCTTGATTGTAAAAAGACGGAAGATTTTTCGTTAAATAAGTTATGTCTGCTGCCCTTGGTCGTCCAGGTAAATTTTTGTCCCATATAAAGGTACAGAATGCATCACTAATTCCAACAATTGCACCCTGTTTTTTCCATCCATCTATCAGTTCATCAAGGGAATGTCCTCCTTTTCTCTGATGGGTTGTGATATTAACAATCACATTGGGTTCAACCTTTATTGATGGATATGGGGCATGGTAATGATATGCAAGCATACCAACAAACTTATTTCCATATTTTTCCCTGATTGCTTTCGCCGCTATATTTGACAGTATAACCGCCCTATCGCTGATACTGCCAAGTTTTTTACAGTTCTCACACTCGCACCAGTTGCTGCCGTCACTCGGTTCCATTGAAAGTCCCTGAGCATCAGGGTTTTTCTCAAAATATTTCAGGGCATACTCAACAATCAGTTTCTGTAAACCAGGATTTGATATGCAAAACTTGGATGATTTTCTTTCTCCACCAACAAGCCCAAGATATTCTGGATGCTGGTCAAACACAGATTTGAATTCT
>JAKPDB010000151.1 GCA_029552985.1 bacterium | reverse complement strand
TAATAAAGAAGCACTTATAGAATTCAATAAAATTGTTGACCCATTGTTTAATTTAATTCATACGTTGGAAAAACAAAACGCCAAACTCCGAGAGGCGCGGGATATTTTGTTACCTAAACTAATGAACGGAGAAATAGAAGTGTGATGACAAGACAACAGGCTGAAATACAACTTCAAAAACTGTTTGGATTCAAACAGTTTCACGACTTGCAGTGGCAGGTGATAGAGAATCTGCTGGCAGGCAGGCGTATATTGTTTATCGAGAAAACAGGCTTTGGGAAGTCGCTTTGTTATCAGTTTCCTGCTACCCTGTTAGATGGAGTAACAATCGTATTTTCTCCGCTCATTGCTCTGATGCGAGACCAGGTAAGGAGCATGCAGGATAAGGGCATTCGTGCAGCAGCCATTAACTCTAATCAGGAAGATACCGAAAATGAAGCCATTATTGCGAAAGCACAAAACAACCAGTTAGACATTCTGTACATTGCTCCTGAACGCATGGAAAATGCCGCATGGATAATGGCAGCAAGGGAAATGAAAATTGCCATGGTGGTGATTGATGAAGCCCATTGTATTTCCATGTGGGGTCAAAGTTTCCGTCCCAATTACCGAAGAATTGTAAACCTTGTTCGTTTATTGCCAAAGAATTTTCCGGTGTTGGCCACTACCGCCACTGCCACCCCAAGAGTTCAGGCAGATATTATCGAACAAGTCGGCACAGATTTGATTCCTATTCGTGGGCAATTGATGCGTCCGAATATTCGCTTATTTGTGGTGCATGTGGAGAGTGAAGATGAAAAATTCTTCTGGCTGGCTGAATATTTGCCAAAATTGAAAAAAACAGGCATAGTCTATACCGGAACACAAGCCAACACAGATATTTTCTCTAATTGGTTACAATTTCTGAAATTCAATTCAGCAGCTTACAGTGGTCGTTTGGATGCCGAAAGCCGTATGCGTATAGAATCGGACTTCATCAATAACAAATACGACTGCGTTGTTTCCACCAATGCCCTGGGAATGGGAATAGACAAACCTGACATTAGGTTTATCATTCACACGCAAATACCGCAATCGCCCATTCACTACTATCAGGAAATCGGCCGTGCCGGCCGTGATGGACAGGAGGCTTTTGCAATTCTTTTATATAATCCGCATGAAGATGCCGAGTTGCCAAGAGCATTTATTGATGGAAGTAAACCAGATGCAAAAAAATATGAAAAGGTAATTGCCGTTACCAAAAAAGCTTTGTTAGGAAGAAATGAAATAATTAAAGCAACCAATTTAAAACAAACACAGGTGGCTGTTATCCTTGCTGACCTTATTGACCAAAAGATTATTAATGAGCTGATAGTAGGCAAAAGCAAAAAATACTTTTTCAACCCTGATGCCCCGGCATTGGATTTGTCGGTATTTGAAACATTAAGGAATGCCCAAAACCAGGAACTGGAAAAGATGCTTGAATATACAACTATTTCCACATGCAGAATGCAATACCTGTGCAATTATCTGGGTGATGTTATTCAGGGGGTTTGTGGCGTTTGTGATAATGATACCACACAGCACATGCGTGTGGTGCCTACAGAAGCCATGAAACAGAAATTGCAGGAATTCAGAGAAACTTTTTTCCCAATACTGGAAGTGGAAACACAACGAAGTAATATCATCAATGGCGTAGCTGCGTCATACTATGGCGTTTCCAATGTGGGAGCAGCACTTCGGCATTCAAAATACGAAGGGGGTGGCGATTTCCCTGACTGGTTATTGCGCTTAACCCTGAAAGCATTCAGAAAGCATTACGGCAATTCAAAGTTTGATTTGATACTTTATGTTCCGCCAACTGAATCAGGAGATTTGGTTAAAAACTTTGCGGAGAAAATTTCCCGCACACTGGATATCCCTATTTCACACAAACTGGTAAAAACTCAAGCCACCTTGCCACAAAAAGTGTTTCAGAGCGGCATTTCCAAAAAGGATAATGTTCACGGGAAGTTTGCATATCTAAGCCCTGATGAAATTAAAGGAAAGAGTATTTTGCTGATTGATGATATCTTTGACAGTGGTTATACCATCAAGGAGATTGGACAATATTTGACAAACATTGGAGCTACCACTATTGCACCGCTTGTAATTGCAAAAACTGTGGGAGGCGACATTTAAACAAAACTGAAATGAACGAATACATTGATAAAACATATTGGATTGCAGTAGCACATTTGCCAAAGTGGTCGGTTGAGCGCACAAATCGCTTTATCATTCAAATCATCCACGAAAGCAAAATGTCGTGGGCAGATTTCTTTGCCTTGGACAAAAAAGGATGGAAAGAATTATTTGCCTTTACAGACAAAGAGCTGGCAGATTTGGAGGATGCAAAAGCAGATATGCCAAGGTTAGCTTTTATTGCAGAACAACTGCAAAATGAAGGCTTTCAAATTATCCCCATAAATTCTCCCGATTATCCAGTGGTTTTAAAGGAGAACCTGAAAATTAAAAGTTCACCACCCGTTCTTTACATCAAAGGCAGAAAAAGCTTGCTTCAGGAAGATGCTGTAGCCATTGTAGGTTCCAGAAATGCAGGAGATAAAGCATTGTTGTTTACTGACCATGTGGCAAAGAAAAGCGTAAAAGAATTTAAAGTTGTAGTGAGTGGCTTTGCTAAGGGAGTTGACAAACAGGCATTGGACAGCACGATAGAAGCCAATGGAAAGAGTATCATTGTTTTGCCGCAAGGTATCTTAACATTCCAGTCCGGCTTCAAAAAATACTATGAGCCGATTGTTAATGGTGACGTTTTAGTACTAAGTACATTTTTCCCAAAAGCGGGATGGGATGTGGGTTTTGCAATGGCAAGAAACGCCTATATATATGGATTGGCTAAAGAAATTTATGTAGCAGAGTCTGATAGCAAAGGTGGTACTTGGGAAGGTGCAATGGATGGATTAAAAAGAGGTAGAAAAATCTATGTTCGTTTTCCTGAACCCACTGAAAAAAATGCTAACCTTAAACTGATTGAGTTAGGAGCAATTGCTGTCAATATGAGCGGTGAAATATTGGATTCAAAAATTAAAGGGCCAACTGATTTAATTGGGCCCAGTCAAAAAAGCGTGGTGAACGAGCCGTTTACGCAATACAAAAACGACGAAAGAAATATTGAGAAAGAAATATTGACTTTGTTAACTAAAGGAACTTATACGTCAAAGGAAATTTTGCTTGCCTTGAAATTAGATTGGGACAGCAGGAAATTAACCAATTACTTGAAAAGGAATCCGAATGTTAAAACTATTGCTGGAAAGCCAACAAAATTTACCAGAGCCGATGTAATAACTCCAACCTTATTCGGATAGCATGACTTGGGAATACTCAGAAGATAATTTAATAGAACAAACAGCCATTGATTTATTTTTCAATAGGTTGGGTTGGGATACCGTATTAGCCTACAATAAAGAAAATTTTGGCGAAGGCAGCACCTTGGGCAGACTTAATAAGAAGGAAGTAGTACTCAAAAGAATTTTCTTTGAAAAACTGAAAGAATTTAATCCCAGATTGCCTGAGCAGGCTTACATTCAAGCGTACGAAAAGCTGAATGAAGAAAGCAGTACCAAGTCTTTAGCTGAAATCAATCATGAAAA
>JAKPDB010000145.1 GCA_029552985.1 bacterium | reverse complement strand
TAAGAATCTGTCTCAACCGTAAAATTAAATTCAGAAGGGTTTTTTCCCCAGACGGTTTGTGGATAAAGACCAGGAAATTGTACCAGTACAGAATCAGGTCTGGTCTTTATGAGAAAGTCCATCGTTTCTTTTCTGGTTTTTTCATTCTCAAAGGGTGCAGGATATATAACACTTACAACAGTAAAGATACCTGCTTTTTTACATTTTTCTATTACAGTTTCCGCCACAGAAAGCGAGGTTTTCTTATGCATCGCTTTTTCCAGTATTTCTGGACTGGCGGATTCAAGACCAAAAAATATTGAACCACACCCGGAGTTGCGCACACGATGAAAATCCACATCTTTCATTTCTTCAAAGTGACCGAAACAGGTATAGGCAATGTTCAAATTTTTTTCAAGAATACAATTCGCAGTTTCTTCAATTATGTCAGCAGGCGTACTGGAACCAGCATATCTGAAAAGATGTACGCCGTGATTTGAAAAAAACTGTTCAAGTTCCTTAACAATCCTTGCAGGATTTTTCTTTCTCAATCTGCCGCTTTTTACTGGATGAATACAGAAGGCACAATAATTCTTGCATCCCCGACTTTCATCAATTACAAACATTTTAATCTTGTTCTCAATCCCGGTATAAACATCAGCAGCGTACTCAGGCAGTGGCAGAAGATTCAAATTTTCAATAAATTTTCTCTTTGTTTTTACAACAGCCCCATTTTTCCTGAAAATAATATTAGGAATGTTATCAAGATCCTTTTTACCTTCAACAAAATCAGCCAGAGCCACAATTGTTTCTTCCCCCTCTCCGAAACAGAGCACATCGAAGTCATCTGTGATGTTAAAAATCTCATCCTGAAATATGTCAACCTGCGGACCTCCACCAAACAATTTAATACCCGGACATTTCCTTTTCAGTTTTTCAGCAAGATGTAAAGAATACTTAAAACCATCTCCTGCCCAGAGTTTAATCCCAACCCAGTCAATGCTATTTTCCTTCACCAATCTGCAAACATCATCAGTAATTTCTTCAAAAACTCTCTGTGCCTGTTTTTCAAGCCGGCCTGAAAGTTTTTTCAGTTTCATCACATCAAAAATTGAAACTTTCCTTTTTTCAATGAAAACCTTTTCTGCAATGTATTTGATATCTTTCAGGGATGTGTCTTCAAAGACCATCTCAAGGGTATCAGGGGTATTAAAATCAAGAATTTTCGTATCATGGTTGTTCTCCTTAAGGCAGGAAGCAAGAATTGCAAGCCCATTGTCAGGAATGAAATCAGACAGAATTTTTGGGACACCTGCCATTGAAACGAGTAACGAATTTGTACCCATTAGCGTCCATTTTTGTACACCGCATTTAACTATTTAATTATCACATAGTTATTGTATCTAACTGTCAATTTTATGCCAAATATGTACAAAATTGTACATTTAAATCTCTGCCCGACTGGTATGGACAAGATTAACAAACATTCAAAAATCCTGAAAAACCTTGTTACTGCTCACTTTTTGTCTTTCTTTCATTCACTTGGCACGATTTTTGCAAGAAGAACAAATAAAAGCAAAAAGGAGGCATCATTATAAAACGGATTATCCTTGGGTTAGTCATTAACGTATGCATTTTATACAGTCAGGGATACAGGAATCCACCTGCAGGAACAAGAGCATTGATGAATGCTGGAGCTTTTGTGACACCCTCAGACGATGCGTCTGCATGTGTGTTAAATCCAGCGGCACTCGTATTTATTAAACGGGATAAAGTTCAAATTGGAATACTTGGACTGTTCTCCGAAACCAGATATTCAGGTAAAACCGTAACATCAAAAAAAGAAAATGATTCTGCACTGCTGGGTGATATTTACTGTGCTATTGTACCCGAAAAATCAAAATTGCGATTTGGCATAGGAATTACAAGCCCTTATGGACAGAAAACACAATGGAAGAAAACTCTCACAGAAACATACTGGGCCTATAATGTTCCTTTTTATGGAGAAATGAAGTTTGTAACATTTACTCCGTCCATAGCACTACCCATTACAGAATATTTCAGTTTTGGTTCTGGTATTGATATCCACAGAAGTTCTGTGACAACAAAACAATCAGTACCCTGGTCATTCATAACAGGAACACCTGATGGAATTGCAACATTGAAAGGAGATGATACTGAAGTATCTTTAAGAATAGGTGTTCACTATCACAAACAGAATCATTCTTTTGGCTTTGTATGGAGTTCACCTTTTGACATGAATTATAGCGGTACGTTTTCAATGACAAACTTTCCAGATGGATTACCCCCATTTCTTACCGGTATTCAACCACTGGGACCAAGTCATTTCACAATCAAATTCCCAGAAATATATTCGCTGGCATACGGATGGAACAAAAACAGCATATCTGTTCAGTGCGGGGTTGAATTTGTAAAGTATTCGTGTTTGAAAAATATAAAAGTGAATGCAGGACCAAACGACGTATTGATACCAGTACTCGTAAAGGACTGGCACGATGCGTGGACATACTCAGCGGGTATTGAATATGCGGTAAATAACAGGTGTAGTATCACTGCAGGTATTGGTTTTATTCAAAGCCCTGTTCCTGATAAAACATTTGAACCCACTCTATCAGATGCTGACAGATTTATTTATACACTGGGAACATCAATAACCAACAGGTCAGGCAAATTTTCAATTTTTTATATGTACAATCAGTTCAAGAAAAGAAATATTCAACAGGGGGGATTTACAGATGGGAAATATGAATCTTCCGGAAGTTTTGTCGGCTGCGAATATGCCGCCAGTATCTGAAAAAAATACGGTTCTCATTATTGACGATGAACTCGGCCCAAGGGAATCATTAAGAATACTGTTGAAAGATTTTTACACAGTTTTTCTCGCGACCAATGGAGACGAAGGACTGACGATGCTGAAGACACATTCCATAGATACCATAATCCTTGACCTCAGGATGCCAGGCAAATCTGGACTTGAAACACTGGAAGAAATAAGAAAAATTAATCCTGATGTCCCTGTTATTGTACTTACAGGATTCGGAACCCTTGAAGCGGCTCAGAAAGCAGTCCATCTGAATATTTTTGAATTCATCAGCAAACCCTTTGACATCAATGAAATGAAAGACTGTGTAAGTAGAGCAGTTGAAAAAAACAGAATCATTTTATCAACCACATCAATAATCAATCAGTTAAACAATCTTAATACAAACATTGAACAAAAAATTCATGATCTGGAAAAATTTGCTCTTCTTGGAGAACTGTCAGCAGAAGTTTTACACGAAATCAACAATCCCCTGACAATTATATTGGGATATGTGCAAATTTTAATGCAGGAAATGGCTTCCAGAAACGATACAACAACAGAAGAAACCTGGCAATATCTAAAAGTTGTGGAAAATGAAGTAAAAAGATGTCAGACGATTGCAAAAAGTTTTTTTAATGCATCAAAAAATTCCTTCAAACGCACACCCGTCAGCATCAACATAATTATTGAAAACATGATTTGCTTCTTCAGGGATAATCCCATTGCAAAACACGTGAATTTCTTCTGTGATTTCGAGAAGGATATTTCCTTGATCCTGGCGTCTCCTGAGCAACTGCAACAGGTTTTCACAAACCTCCTTGTCAATGCGATTGAAGCCATGGACGCAAAGGGCAATATTAATATTGAAACAAAAAATCAATCAAAAAAAGTCGTCGTGAAAATTTCTGACACCGGTAAAGGAATGCCGAAGGAACTTCTTGAAAAAATTTTCCAACCATTTTTTACAACAAAATCCGGTAAAGGCACCGGTATAGGGTTGACCATTTCAAAGAAAATCATTGAAACACATGGTGGTCAGATTTATGCAGAAAGTCAGCCCGAAAAGGGTACGACTTTTATTCTTTATTTTCCAGCATATGAAGGGAACGCCTGACATACGAATTAAGTATTTCCATTTTTCTACGATACTTATTCACTGTCCTTGGAGCAATTGAAATTCCCCGTTGTTTGAGTATATCCGATATCTGACGATCAGACAGAGAAACGTTTGAATCTTTGATGATATTTCTTATCTCTTCAGCAATAAAATCCTGACTGTGTTGTCCTGTAGCATAACTGAATAAATTTCTGACCGGAAATATTTTCTTCCCGCAGGCAATATATTTACCAGAAATAGCCCTGCTTATCAAAGATTGGCTGCAAATAAACTTTTCAGCCAGATCCTTTTCTGAAAGTGGTTTTAGGGCACTTTTTGAGCAAAAAAAATCTTTCTGGTACTCAACAACATATTTGATCATTTTTTCAAGAAATTTTTTTCTGTTTTCAATGTGTAAAAGAAATGCTCTTGCCTGAGAAAGTTTCTCTTTTAGAAACTGTTTTTCTCCAACTCCGACAGATTTGCTTCTGAGCAACTTGATATATTTTTCATTGAGAAAAAGTCTGAACATCTTATCTTCGCTGATTTCTATAGAAATCGGCTCCAAACTTTTAATGATAAAATCAGGGAAAATCGCAACAACCTCATTCGGATTTGAATAGTCCCTGGCGGGAAATGGATTCAGTTTCCTTATCTCTTCAATGATCTGTGAAAACTCTGCATCTGTCAGATCCATTCCCTTTTTTATGCAAGAAAATTTTCCAGCCAGCAGGTCTTTACCATATCTGGAAATCATTGTGAAAACAGGACTGTTTTCCATTTGTTTTGCTCTTATTTGCAACATAAAACATTCAAGAAGGTCGCGTGCTCCAATACCTGGTGGTTCAAGTGATTGAACAACAGTAAGCGCTTTTTCTACGTTTGGTACACTTGCACCCGTAATTGTACAGAGTTCTTCCACAGTAAAACGGAGATACCCATCCCTGTCAATAAGTTCAGCGATGAGCATCGCGGTTTCTGAAATTTCTGGCTCAGGATTGATATATGCAATCTGTTTTTTCAAATTGTCTGTGATATTTTCTTGTACTGAAATAGATTGGTACATGTGTTCGGGAAACGACAATGCCTCTGAATAAACTTTTTCAAACTCGAGCATAGGATTTTCTTCGACAAATTCCTCACATATCTGAGCAAGGTCAAGTGCTGAGGACTGGAGAATTTTCTGATAAAGAAGATTCACCTGAATCTGTGACAATCTTTGTTGTAAACTTTGTTCGTCCATATTTATATTTTAGAAAAAAAACACAATTTTACAAAATCAGATTTCCTTGACATTTCAGAAAAAAATAATAGAATACAAATATGAATGAGTGGAATTGGTTATTCAGGATACTTATCACAGGTATTCTCAGCGGCATTATAGGATGGGAAAGAGAAAGACATGCCCGTGCCGCAGGATTTCGTACTCTCATACTGGTGGGCATGGGTTGCTGTCTTGCAATGGTGGTGTCACTGAGAATATATGAACTTTTTTCCGCTGCAGAATATCAGTTTCTGAGGGTTGACCCTGCAAGAATTGCATATGGCGTCCTTACAGGCATTGGATTTATTGGTGCAGGAACAATCATCAGGGATAAAGGAAAAGTCAGAGGCATCACTACTGCTTCGTGTTTGTGGGTGGTAAGCGCCATGGGGCTTGCTGTGGGTTGTGGCTATTACTTCCTTGGTATCGGAACCACGATTTTCGTTTTGATCACACTGCTGACTCTAAAGAGCGTGGAGTCCAGAATTCCTCATGATGTTTATAATCGAATTAAAATAAAATTTTCAGGAGAAATTTCAAAAATCGTCGATCAGATTTTATCAGTGCTTTCTGAAAAGGGTTATCAAATCCTTGAGTATTC
The DNA here is from genome assembly GCA_029552985.1 of bacterium. GTDB lineage: Bacteria > Ratteibacteria > UBA8468 > B48-G9 > DTJG01 > DTJG01. Next base: position 49,799 of record JAKPDB010000145.1, on the reverse strand, counting down.
CATTTTGTTTCAAAAAAGAGAAAACACTTCAATTGTGGAAATTCAGTGCAGGTCAAAAGGCAGAAGAAATATCATCAATGTGCTCGAAGATCTAAAATCAATCAGTGAAATTCTTGAGATTGAATACAGGTAAATATCTACTGTCAAATCAGTTTCTTATGTCTCTCCAGCAATTGTTGAAATTGTGAAAGAATCGCCTTTTCTACATCAGGAGCCACCCTGCATGGAATCGGACTGGTTTCGTAACTTGCTTCCATACCAATGGATTCGAAAACATTAACAGCTGGAAATTCCTCGCCTTTGATTTTTTTGTTTTCTTCTGCTGCCTTGAAAGCTCTTTCATCAGGTATGTATCCTGCAAAACCATTGCAATTTTCAACAACCCATTTATAATCAAAATTCATCATGCTCTTAATCTTTAATCCGATGCTTGAAAAAGGTTCTCCTGACATGAAAAATGCTCCCATCTTCCTGTCGAGAGACAAAAGCGCAACATCATTGTTCAAAAAATTAGCATTAATTTCTGCCTGTTTTAGAAGCGCCCTGCCAACAATTGCTCTAAGATTGGTTGTTGGATACTTCTGAATCCATTGTTTCGCCTGTTCGATCTGTTGTTCTGTAATTTTCCTTTTCGGCATTTTGAAAATATCCCGTGAAAATGCAAGTTTTTCAATGGGAACACACTCAATCTGTTGCACAATAATTTTTATGTTTTCAAAAAGCGTCTGGACAATTTTTTCTGTAATCTCTGGTGTGCGGGTTGCACTGTCATAAGGGTTGATGTGATTGATATCTCCTGCTGCCCCATTGAAAAATACTGCTTCACAACCAAAGTATTTTGAACATCTTTCAGCAAGCATACCCGGCCAGTCTCCTGAAATTAAATCTCCACCAACTGTATCAGGATGTAATGCAAAGTTGATAGAAATGCCCACCAGGTTATTATTATCATCTGTCACCTTCATAATGTTTAATGTCTTATCAATTTCTCCTGAGGGTTCGACAATCTGGGACCTATCAACAGGATTTGTGATAACAGTGCCATTTTTCATCCTGTATCTTCTGATAAAGGAAATTCCTTCCACCTCCACGCAACCAAAACCAACACGAACATTTTTCCGAAATCTATAGGAATCTTCGATTGCATTACATATCATCGATGGCAATTGTTCAATGTATTTTTCATCAACTGGTATATTTTCAGTGTAAATCAGTTGCCTGTTCAAGCTAGTAAGAGGACCTGTGTGAGTGTGTGTTCCATGAATCACAACATCTGGACTTACTATTCCAAGACGTTCTGAAATCAGTTGTTTAACCCTGTCAACGACAGACGGTTCCACCCAGCAAAAATCTGTGGATACCACAAAGATAGGTTTTTCTCCTCCATCAAAACAGATACTTCTTGCATATAGATCATCCTTAACGCCTTTTGAAATCCTTGTTTCAAAATATCCAATCAGGCCGCTACCTACAGGAGGAGTTACCTTTTTGTGTCCGAATCCTATTTTAACCATGAAGCATCTCCTTTAATTGATTAAAAAACGCTTCTTCAATTTCCTCTGTTGAATATGTACCGATTATACTACCTCTGGCAAAAAGTGCAAACCGATCTTTGCCTCCAGCAATACCAATGTCTGCCTGCTTTGCCTCACCAGGACCATTGACACTGCATCCCATAATGGCTATTGTGAAATTCTTTAACTCTGGATATTTTTTTAACATCCTCATAATCCTGTTTTTGAATGTTAGCAGAATTTTTTTTAGAGGTACCTGGCATCTTCCACATATGGGACATGAAATGATTTCCGGATAAAATTTTCGTAATCCGAGTGCCTGCAAAATTGCCTGACCTACCTTTACTTCTTTTTCTGGAGAATCTGTCAGGGAAATTCTGATTGTATTACCAATACCCTCTGACAGAAGAATACCAATTCCAAGTGCATTTTTCACCAGCCCTGTATCACCCAAACCCGCTTCAGTTACACCAAGATGCAGTGGATAGTCATACATTTCATGTATAGCACGGTAACATTCTATTGTTTCAACAACACCAGGGGTTTTTAAAGAAATAACGATATCAAAAAAATCAAGGTCCTCACACAGCTTAATTGCACCAATTGCAGCGTCAACAATATCCTTCACCAAACCCCTCGGTGTAATGCGAATGGATCCTGAATTCAATCCCAGTCTGATAGGAATGTTTTTTTTCTTTGCTTCTTTTATAATATTAATCAATCCGCTTTTCTGTATATTTGAAGGATTGATTCTTATTTTGTCTACACCTGATTCCATAGTATCAATGGCAAGCTTCCAGTCATAGTGAATATCTGCAACAAGTGGCAACTTTGTGTTTTTTTTAATATGAGCAATAGATTCGGCATCATTTTTATCAAGCACAGACAACCGCACTATTTCACCACCAGTTTGTTCAATTTTTTTAATCTGCTTAAGGACACTCCCAATTTCTGATGTACGGAATTTTGTCATCGTCTGAACACTTACCGGATAATCGCCCCCAATAAACACATTCCCCACCTTTATGACTCTTTTTTTCCTCATCTTGATACTCGCTCAGTCAAAATCCTCAAAATGTCGTTATATGTAACAAGGACAATCATGATAAGAAGAAAAGCAAAACCAGCAATCTGTCCAATTTCAAGAAGTTTCTTATTGGGTTTTCTCCCAATAATTTTTTCTCCCAGTAAACCGACCAGGTGTCCACCATCAAGAATAAAAAATGGAAACAGATTGACAAGACCCAGATTGATGTTGATGAAGGCAATAAAATACAGAAAACTCGCAATGCCTGATTTAATAATTTCAATAGTCATCCTGCTGATTCCCACAGGGCCAGAAAGTTCCTGAAATGACACCTGTCTGGTAAAAAGAAGTTTGAAACTTATCAAAATCACCCTGAACATTCTGATATATTCTCTGCCGGCTTCACTGATTGCCTGAAAAAAATTGTAACTAACAATAACCTCCTGTGGCATTATACCAATTACATATCTTTTTTTCCCCCTGAACATTGACCTGTCTTTTTCCATCAATTTTGGCATCACTGGTATACGCAATATTTGTGAATCCCTTTGAACTTCCATGATAATTGGTTTTTCAGGAAAGAGATTTGCCTGTTCTGTAACATTCTTTACAACATCAAACCACTCTTTGCAAGCAATTCCATTGACAGAAATGACTCTGTCTCCAACCTCTAATCCCGCAACCTCAGCAGGAAATCCTTTCTGCAGACCGCCTATTTTTGTTCCATCATACCTTGAAATACCAAGCATCAACACAGGTATTAAGAAAAAATACGCAATCAGAATATTGTGAATGGCACCAGATGCCACAATCAATGCCCTTTTTCCCGGTGGCAGCGCAGCATATTCATCAGGTAATTTACTTTCCACAGCATCTTCACCAGCCATTTTTACATAACCGCCAAATGGTATCAGTGATATCAAATATTCAGTATCATTCCTCTTCCATGAAATAATTTTTGGACCAAACCCAAATGAAAACTTCTCCACCCTTACCCCAAGTTTTTTTGCCACCCAGAAGTGCCCATATTCATGGATAAAAATCACTATTCCAAATACCACTAGAATCCCGATCACAAACATCTTGCCTCCTCAGATTTCAGTTAATTTTCAAATTGTATCGTCTTTTGAAAAATGCCATTACCTGTTTTTTTACCTGTTTATCCAGAGTCAATATGTCATCAGAATTTTCAAGAGAAACCGGTTTGTGTTTTTCCATAGCCAGTTCGATAAGCGCAGGAATATCTTTAAAATTGATCTGCCCCTCTAAAAAAAGTCTGACTGCTTCTTCATCTGCAGCATTCAGCACGGTTAAATATGAACCCCCTAATTTCAATGCCTCCATTGCAAGGTCAAAACACTGAAACATTCCTGGTTCCACCCTCTGAAAGGTCAATGTACCCATTTGTTGAATATCAAGTTCAGGAAGTCCTGCATAAATTCTTTCAGGATAATTCAGACAATAATTGATTGAATACCTCATATCAGGAATTGAAAGTACTGCCTTTACAAATCCATCGCTGAATTTTACGAAACCATGAACGATTGCCTGAGGATGTAACACCACACTAATGTTTTCCTTGCTTATACCAAAGAGATAGAATGCCTCAATCAGTTCAAACCCTTTGTTCATTAATGTTGCTGAATCAACAGTAATCCTTCGTCCCATCTTCCATACAGGATGATTGAGTACCTGTTTTACTGTCACCCTGGATAGATCTCCATTATAATTAAGAAAAGGACCTCCCGATGCAGTAAGCACAATACCAGAAACACTTGATTTTTCCCTGTCAATAATTTGAAAAATTGCATTGTGTTCACTATCCACTGGAAGAATTCTGCCCTTTTTCCCCCCAAGCAGATGCCCTGCGCAGACAACAATTTCTTTTGTTGCAAGCGCAATTGTTTTCCCAGTATCCAATGCTTTCAAGGTGCTGACAAGACCAGCAAGTCCAGGAATTCCCATAACCACGATATCTGTCTCTGGATGGGTCGCAAGAAACTCAAGCCCCTCCTGTTTATAAAGATAAACAGTCCCTTTTATCTCTGGAAGCTTTTCATTATGAGAGGTAAAAATAACATACCGCGGTCCAAATTTCTGAATCTGTTTTATAAGTAAGTCCTTTTGTGTATGTGCGGCCAGGCCAAGCACTCTAAATCTTTCAGAATGAAATTCAATGACATCAAGCGTTGCCCTGCCAATAGAACCAGTTGAACCAAATATCACAACATTTTTCATAAACCACCAAATCTCCTTTTTCTCTTGGTAAACTCATTGATTGCCTTTTTGAAATCTGTTTCTGAAAAATCAGGCCACAGTGTTTCTGTAAAATAAAATTCTGCGTATATTGACTGCCATATTAAAAAATTACTCAATCTCTGTTCTCCAGCTGTTCTTATCATAAGGTCAACATCAGGTAATTCTGGGCAGTATAAGAATTCTCGAAATGAAACTTCGTCAAGCTTATCAACAGAATAACCCAAACTAATAGATTTTTTAACAGCATCAATAATTTCCTGTCTGCCTCCGTAGTTTACAGCGAATGTCAGATTCAGTCCTGTGTTATTTGCAGTCAATTCTTCTGTATCCTCGATAATTTTTTGTAGTTTGTCAGGTAGTGCCCTGATTCTTCCGATGAATCTTACTTTGATATTATTATCGTGCAGTTCTTTCATTTCTTTTATCAACGTCGTTTCCATAAGGGAAAAAAGAAATTCAACCTCTTCAGACGGTCTTTTCCAGTTTTCTGTAGAAAAAGAATAAAGAGTCAGGTATTTGACACCTGTATCTGCTGCAATTTTCACAACCCTTCTCACAGAAGAAATTCCTTCTTTGTGTCCTGCAACTCTTGGTAATCCTTTTGCTTGAGCCCATCTACCATTTCCATCCATAATAATCGCCACATGTACCGGAATTTGTCTCATAATTGAAACTCCTCTCCAAAATAAACCTGACGGCTCCTGAAATCATTCAGGATCTCCTGTGGTTTTCCCTCGATTAAAATAGCCCCATCGTAAATCAAGTACGCCCTGTCAGTAATGCTGAGGGCATCTCTTACATTATGGTCAGTAATCAGAATACCAACATTGTCTTTTTTTAGGTCAAGAATCATGGATTTAATTTCTGAGACAGTTTTTGGATCAATACCTGAAAATGGTTCATCCAGAAGAATAAAATCTGGATTATTAATCAAACTTCTTGCTATTTCAAGTCGCCTTTTTTCTCCGCCTGAAAGAGTTCCTGCAAGATTGTCTGAAAGGTGTTCTATCCCCATTTTCTTTAATAGTTTTGCTGCTATTTCTCTCTGCTTTTCGTGATTGTCCACAAAGTTTTCAACAATAATAATCAGATTTTCAATCACAGTCAATCTATGGAAGATGGCAGGTTCCTGAAAAAGGTACGCCATGCCGAGTTTTGCCCTCTGAAAAACAGGAAGTCGGGTAATTTCTGTGCCATTCAAATAAACTTGTCCATTATCAGGAAGCAAAAAACCCATGGTGATATTAAATGTTGTAGTTTTACCCGCACCATTGGGTCCCAATAGTCCTACAATTTCACCTTTTTGAAGATAAAGAGAAACATCTTTTAGAATCTGCTTTTTGCCGAATTTCTTGCTGATATTTTTTATTTCAAGCATCCGAAAATAGTCCTGGTGGTTTTTTCCCCTGGACGTTTAAATGCTGGTAGGCCTTTTCGTTTGCCACCCTGCCCTGCGGGGTTCTGCTGATAAAACCTTCCTTCACAAGATACGACTCATAAACTTCCTCGATTGTATCAGGTTCTTCTCCAACAGCAATTGCAATACTTTTGATACCAACAGGTCCACCACCGAATTTTTCAATGATGGTTTTAAGTATTCTTTTGTCCATATCATCAAGTCCCTGCTGGTCAACTGCCATCTGGTTCAAAGCATATGCAGCAATTTCTCCATCAATGCACTGCTTACCCTTTACCAGCGCATAATCTCGAACCCTTCTCAAGAGTCTGTTTGCAATTCTTGGTGTGGCGCGTGACCTTCTTGCAATTTCTGTTGCGCCGTCATGGTTGATGTCAAAATTTAATAATCTGCAGGACCTTAAAATGATGCTGGTTAGCTCTTCAATTGAATAATAATCCAATCTGTGAATGATACCAAAACGATTGCGAAGTGGAGATGTTAGCAATCCAATTCTTGTTGTTGCACCAATCAGGGTAAATGGTTTGAGCGGGATTTTGACTGACTTTGCCTTTGGCCCTTCCCCAAGCATGATATCAATTGTGAAGTCCTCCATCGCACTGTAAAGGTATTCCTCCACCTGTCTGGGCAAACGATGAATTTCGTCAATGAAAAAAATATCTCCATGATCAAGATTTGTAAGAATACCTGCAAGATCTCCTGCCTTTTCAACAACAGGACCGGAACTTGCGCGAATATTCACCCCGAGTGCGTTTGCGATAATATAAGCAAGTGTCGTCTTGCCAAGCCCGGGAGGTCCATAAAGCAAAACATGGTCAAGAACATCCTTTCTCATTTTTGCTGATTGAATGAAAATCGAGAGATTTTCCTTAACCCGTTGTTGACCCACGAATTCTTCAAATGTCTTTGGCCTTAATGATCTCTCGTATTTAAGATCTTCACTGGTTGGCACAGGAGATGTGATTCTTTCTTCCATGTTACATCCGCTTCAGAATTTCCTTGAGAAACATTTCAAGACTTTCAGGTTTTTTCGCCATCTCTTTTGCGGTCTTTCTCACAATCTGTTGTGCGTCGTTTCTTTTATAACCAAGGACCGTCAATGCCTCAATCGCTTCAGGAATAAAGTCCATTGAAAGTTCTTCAGTAACAAATTCCATGTCTTCTATGTGATGCTTCAATTCCATGACAAGCCGTTCTGCTGTTTTCTTCCCAATACCAGGGGTCCTTTTCAGAAAATCGATATCCTGAGAAATTACTGCGTTTAGAACTTCATCAGGAGTCAATCTTGAAAGTATTCTCAATGCCATCTTTGGGCCGACCCCTGGAAGCAGAATCATCTTTTGAAAAATTTTCCATTCTTTCTCTGTCGCAAATCCATAAAGTTCAATACTTTCTTCTCTAATCATGAGAGTGGTAAAAAGCCGTACGACAGCGCCTTCATCTGGCAAAACGCTGGAAGTTGACAGTGGTACTTTTATAATATAGCCAATACCAGAAACATCAACAACAACCTCCATAGGAGTTTTATTAACAAGTCTGCCTTCCACTGAGCATATCATGGTTTACCCACCAGATTATGGAATCTGTTTATAGAAACAAAACAGATGGCTGTGGCAAGCGCATCAATTGCATGCTCGCCCGGATCTTCTCGCAAGCCGAGTAATTTTTGAACCATAAAACAAACCTGTTGTTTGATTGCCTGCCCTGAACCAGTAATAGTTTTTTTAATCTCACCCGGTGTAATAAATGCAACCTGAATCCCTTTTGAAATACCCGTGTATGCAATAATTCCTGAAACAATTCCTATTGATAGGGCAATTTGAGTATTCTTCGCCACATAAATCTTTTCTATCGCCATGAAATCAGGTCTGGTTTCTTCAATAATTGAGGAAAAAGTTTTCCCAATATAAACAAGTTTATCATTAAAAGAAATACTTTTTGGAACTGCATATTGGCCATATTTCAAGGGATGAAGTATCCTTGCATCTTCAGAAATAATCCCGTATCCAAAACTATTAAGACCGGGATCCACACCCATCACAGTGATGCTATCGTTTACTCTCAACGGGACATCGCCTCAATCAATTCGTCAGGAATATCAAAATTTGAATGAACATGCTGAACATCATCATGCTCTTCAAGTTCATCAAGCAGTTTCAAAAGCTGTTCTGCTTCTTTTCCTTCTACCCTGACGGTATTTTTTGGAATCAGAGTGACAGAAGCACTTTCTACAGGAATTTTGTTTTCTTCAAGGGTTTTCTTCACTGATTCAAGTTTATCAGGTGCACACACAATTTCAAATACATCATTGTCAAGTTTCAGGTCCTCGGCGCCTGCATCAAGAACAAGAGAAAGGAGCTTTTCTTCATCAATTTCTTTGTTTTTTATGGTCACAACGCCTTTTCTTTCAAACATCCACGATACGCAACCACTTTCTCCAAGATTTCCACTATGACGGGAAAATATCGAACGAATTTCAGCAGCAGTCCTGCGTTTGTTATCAGTTAATGTTTCCACAAGAATTGCAACTCCACCAGGACCATATCCTTCATAGCCAACTGCTTCAAGCATCACACCACCTTCTTCTCCAGTACCTTTCTTAATGGCTCTTTGAATATTATCGTTTGGCATGTTGATGCTTCTGGCGCGTTCAATCGCCATGCGAAGGTGCGGATTGCTTTCAGGATTGCCACCTCCCAATTTTGCAGCCATCATGATCTCACGGATAATTTTGGTAAACATTTTTCCGCGTCTCGCGTCCATTGCCATTTTCTTGTGCTTAATACTTGCCCATTTATTGTGTCCTGACATATCCCAACCCCCCTTTCAAGGTTCTTCTGTTTCTTCTTTTAATTTTTTCCAGAAATCCCGTGCATTTAACTGCTCAAGGTATTTTCTAAATTCTTCTGCTTCCTTCTGGTTAATAGGTCTATCAGAAGGCGAAGCTTTCAAAGATTCTTTTCCTGTGTAATATTTTATAACATCAGGCGACTCAATCAAATTCTCTGAAGCAAATATTGGTGCAGATGCCCTCAAAGCAAGAGCAATACCATCACTCGGTCTGCAATCCACTTTAATCTGACCTTTGTCTGTTTCAATAATAAGATTGGCATAATATGTGTTTTCTTTCAAAGAATGAATTTCAAGTTTTACAATCTTTCCATTCATGTGTTCTATCACTGACTTCAAAAGGTCGTGGGTCAGTGGTCGAGAAAATTCTTCTTTTTCAAGTACTAAAAGAATTGCCTGGGCTTCAAATAAACCAATGACTATGGGAAGAATTCCTCCTGTCTGTGTATCCTTCAGAATTACTATCGGCGTACTTGTCGCAATATTAAGAACAATGTTTTCCACAACTACCCTGACCATATCATGCTCCTGATTTTGCCTTTTTTGCCTCGATAATTTTCTCTGCCAGATGAGGCGGCACCTCTTCATAATGGGAAAAACTCATTACAAAGGTTCCTCTTCCACTTGTGAGAGACCTTAGCTCTGTTGCATAATTGGACATTTCAGCAAGAGGAACCTGTGCTCTGATGACCTGACTGTTTCCATGCGTGGTCATTTCAAGAACTCTTCCCCTTTTGGCATTGATCGTTCCCATCACATCCCCAACAAATTCCTGCGGAACAGAAACCTCTACATTCATAATGGGTTCAAGAAGAACTGGCTTTGCTTCACTCACTGCTTTTTGAAGAGCCAGTATTCCAGCCAGTTGAAACGCAATATCAGACGAATCCACCACATGATACGAACCATCGTATACTGTCACCTTGATATCAACAATTGGATATCCTGCAAGAACACCCTTTGACATTGCTTCCTTCACACCCTTTTCAATAGATGGTATATATTGCCTTGGAATCGCTCCACCAAAAATCTCATCAACAAACTCAAAGCCCGCGCCCCTGGGCAAAGGTTCAACCCTTAAAAAGCAATGCCCGTATTGACCTCTGCCACCTGTTTGTTTTTTGTGTTTGCCCTCTGCTGAGGCAGTTGTTGTAATCGTCTCTTTATAGGCAATTTTGGGTGTGCCTCTGATTACTTCAACTCCGAACTTTTCCTTGAACTTGCCAATAACAACATCAAGATGAACATCTCCCATTCCAGAAATAATGGTTTCATTTGTCTCTGTATCTCTGAAAACCTTGATGGTTGGGTCTTCATCCATAATTTTTGAAATCGCAGCTCCCAGTTTGTCTTCTGTTCCTTTTACTTTTGGAGCAAGAGAAAACGATACTGCTGCCTCTGGGATTGAAGGCATAGCATAAATCACAGGGAAATTAGGGTCAGAAAAAGAGTCAAAGGTTTTGAATCCTGTTAATTTTGCAACTGCAACAATTTCTCCTGAAAACGCCTCTGCGACAAGTTCCTGTTTTTTACCTCTCAACTTAAACAATTGCCCCACTCGTTCTTTTGAACCAGACGTCGCATTGTAAAAGTTTGTATTTGAAACCAAAGTTCCTGAACGAACTTTCAAATAAGAAATTCTTCCCATAAAAGGGTCATTATATGTTTTAAACACAATACCCGAAAGAGGTTCGTCTTCTCCTCGCTTTATTTCAATTTCCTCTCCTTTTTGATTCTTTGCCTTTAAAGGAGGAAGTTCAGAACTCGACGGTAGATAACCCACAATGAAATCAAGCAGTTGTTCTACGCCTATCTGATTAAGTCCAGAGCCGCAACATACAGGAATGATTGAACCTTCCATAACTCCTTTTTTAATTGAATATGTAATTTCTTCTTTTGTCAGCTTTTCACCGCTAAGATACCTTTCCATCAAAGCGTCGTCGATTTCAGCAACTGAATCAAGAAGGTTTTGAACAAAACCTTGAAACTCCTGTTTTTCCTGATTTGAAGGGTCAAGAAGATTAACGACAGATTGAATTTTATTTCCAGAAAATACAGGGGCAATTACGCATACTGCCTTTTTGCCAATCCAATCGTTTATCTGTTTCAGCACTGATTGAAAATCCGCCTGTTCGGCATCAAGCTTGTTTATAAAGATAATCACTGGTAATCCCCTACTTTTCAGCATCTCCCATGCCTTTTCTGTGCCAACCTCAATGCCGCTATCTGCAGCAATATTGATAATTCCTATATCAACGGCTTCTGCAGAAGAAATCTGTTCGCCGACAAAGTCCATATAACCAGGACAATCCACTATATGACAGGTTGCTTTTTTCCACTGAAAATGCGCAATAGCAAGATTGATACTCATCAACCTTCGCTTTTCCTCATCTTCGTAATCCATTGTGGTATTGCCCTGATTGATATCGCCCATTCTGTCTATGACACCTGCCTTAAACAATATGGCTTCAGCAAGAATTGTTTTACCCGAACGATTGTGTCCAAATAGTCCAAAGTTATAAACCGATGCCACAACCACCTCCATTAAGATTGAATAGAAAATTTGCTTTTCGATTATTGTATCATAAAAATCATTTTGATAAAAGACTTTATACTACAGAAACAAAAACATCTCTTGACAGAAAAAAATAGAATGTTAAAATTGTAAAAAAGGATAAAAATGTTAAACTTCAATGATAAATTTTACACAACAGGTCAGATTGCAAGAATTCTGAATTGTTCCCGGGTAACAGTGTTTCACTGGATACATTCAGGAAAAATCAGCGCTATCAAAACGGTAGGTGGTCATTACCGTATCCCAAAAGACAAAATAGAGAAAATATTAAAATCTGCTTCAACTGCGATAAAGGGGAAGAAAAGGAAAACAAAAATTCTGGTCGTTGATGATGACCATCATATTGTAAAAACCCTTGTTTTATTTCTTCAAAAAATCAGCCCATTATATGATGTTTATGGAACAACAGATAGTTTTGATGCAGGTAGATTGATGGTCACATTCAAACCAGACATTGCCATCATTGATATTGTAATGCCGGGGATGGACGGCTTTGAAATAGTGGAAAAAATCAAGTCAGACCCTCTTACAAAACACACAAAAATTATTGCCATTACTGGCTATGGCACAAAGGAAAATATTGAGAAGATAAAACAAAAAGGCGCAAGTATATGTGTGATGAAGCCCTTTGATTATTATGAAATCGCAAACATTATAAAAAAACTCACCAGCGAAGCAAAATAATCAAACTATTTCTGACAAAAATATGAGCCAGGGAAAAAATGGAAAAAACAATTTAGAAAAAAGGATTGAATTTCTTCAAAACCAACTTGAACAGGCACACAGGGATATTGAAGTTCTAAAAACATTTCCACATTCTGCCTTTTTTGAAGTAGCCAGGGAATGGCGAAGTATCTTTGATTCTATTGCTGAAATCATATTCCTCATCAACAGCCAGATGTCAGTTATTCGATGTAATAATGCTCTGACACAATTTCTGAAAAAACCATTTGACCAGATTATCGGGAAAAAAATTGATGATATTTTTCATGATGAAAATCTTGTTTCACTCTTGAAAACTCTTTTCCTCAATATGAAACAAAAACTTTCAAGGCAAAAAGAAATAATAAAAACCAGTGGAAAATGGTACGAAATTACTGTTGACCCGATTATATTAGCTCAGAGAAATGATGCAGCTGCCATTTTCGTTTTCAATGACATTACCTATCTGAAAGAAGTCGAAGAATATCTTAAAGAAAGTCATGAAAGATTGAAAAAGACATTGGTTGGCACAGTGGGTGCGCTTTCCACAACAGTGGAAAAAAGAGACCCCCTTACTGCAGGTCATGAAAGAAGGGTCGCGACACTGGCTCATGCCATAGCACTGAATCTGGGAATGAAACAAGAAGATGCCGAGGGCATTTTGCTCACAGGGCTACTCCACGATGTTGGGAAAATTGTTGTGCCAGCAGAAATTTTAAGCAGACCAGGGAAACTGAATTCCTATGAATATAACATTGTAAAAATGCATCCGTTGTCAGGACATGAAATACTAAGAAAAATAGAATTCCCATGGCCTGTGGCAGAAACAGTTCTTCAGCACCATGAACGGCTGGATGGTTCTGGATATCCACAGGGAATAAAAAAAGACCAGATTATCTTTGAAGCAAAAATCCTTGCTGTTGCTGATTCTGTTGAAGCAATGCTTTCCCATAGACCTTATAGAAAACAAAAATCCCTTGCTGAAGCAATTGATGAACTGAAGCAGTTGAAGGGAAAACACTTCGATGAGCAGGTCGTTGACGCCTGTATTGACTTATTCCTAAACAAACAGTTTGTACTTAAATAGTTCTTTTTATTGACTGCCTTTCATATTATAATAACCTTATGAATGGCAAAACTGTTTATATTGTCGAAGATGAACAGGATATATCCGGCCTTGTTGCTCTGCATTTAAGAAAATCAGGTTTTATTGCAATTGAATTTCAATCATCCCAAAACTTTTTCAATTTCCTGAAAAATCAAATTCCAGACCTTGTGATTCTTGACTTAATGCTACCTGATGCAGACGGATTGGAAATCTGCAAGTACCTTAAAGCCAGCCCTGACTATCAGTCCATTCCAGTGATCATTCTTACTGCCAGGTCTGACGAATCTGATAAAATCCTGGGACTTGAATTAGGCGCAGATGACTATGTCACCAAGCCCTTTTCTCCAAGAGAACTTGTTGCAAGGGTAAAAAGTGTTTTAAGACGCCATAGTGTTGAACATACAATTGTTTCTATCGGAGGTATTCTCGTAGTCGATACCCAAAAATATGAAATTCATGTAAAAAATAAAAAAATACACCTGACCACAACTGAATTTAACATCCTTAAAATCCTGTTAAGCAAAAAAGGGTGGGTTTTCTCGAGGGAAAAAATTCTCGAACTTCTGTGGCACGGAGAAAAGGCAGTAATCGATAGAACCATTGATGTGCATATAAAAAAACTGAGGGAGAAACTCGGTGAAGCAGACAAATTTATAAAAAATGTCAGGGGCATTGGTTACAAAATAGAAGAATGACAATGAAATTATTTTTTAAAACATTTGTGAGAGCGTTTTTGTTTATTTTCGGTATCGCATTGGTTGTTTTGTTCTTCTTTGTCCATTTACTGAAAACACAATACATTGAAAATATCAATAATGAGCTTGGCAATGTAGTAAGCATCATTGAATCAGCAATTCAGACACCAGAAATTGCAAAAGGTCTTAACGATATCAACAATCTTATATCTCGCATTGATGAAAAAACTAAGATAAGAATCACCATCATCAGTTACAATGGGAATGTTCTTGCTGATTCCAGAAGAAATCCTGAAGAAATGGAAAATCATTCAGATAGGCCTGAATTCAAACAGGCAATTGTGAGTGGGTATGGCAATGCCATCAGGTGGAGTCCCACAATTGACACATACATGATATACTGCGCAAAAAACATCAATAAATACAACATTGTTGTCAGGGCAAGTATTCCAGTGGATAAAGCGAAAATCACATTGATAAATCAGAAATCCAGAATCGTAAGCATAGTATTGATATCTCTATTTTCTGGAATTGTTTTTTCGTTTTTACTTGCAAAATTTGCGACCAAACCAGTTTATGAAATTCTTGCTCTTACTGAAGAAATAAAATCCAAAAAAAATTCTGATATAATTATTGACAATAGAAGCGATGAAATCGGTAAAATCATGCAAAATCTTACTGCGTTCGTCAATGAAATAGCAGATTTTACAAAGAAAGAAAAGATGATTGCTGAAGAATTGGATAAATTTACAGCACTGGTTAATTTCCCTATCGGCATCATAGATTTAAATGGAGACATAGTTTTATCAAATTCATACTTTAATGAAATCTTTGACATTTCAGAAGCAAAAGGACCCTGGTGGGAGAAAATTAAAAACTTTGACCTTCTTACGATAATAAGACAAACTGGTGAAATGAAACAAACGATTGAAAGAGAATTAAAAATCAAAGACAAAACCTTTTTATGCAAATCCACGCCGATAGAAGAAAATGAACAGGTTTTGATCGTTCTCATTGATATCTCAATGATAAAAGATATTCAGGAAAGAAAAAAGGACTTTGTCACTGCTGTCTCCCATGAATTAAAAACTCCTGTCACTGCAATCAAAGGTTATATTGAAACAATTGAAGAAGACATAGAAAATCCAGAAAATAAAAAATTTCTTAATATAATCAAATATCATTCGGAAAGGCTTGAAAAAATTGTTGAGGACCTCATTACACTGGCTCAACTCGAAAATGAAAAACCTGTTGTTGAATTTAATAAGGTCAACATTGTTGATATTACAAATAACGCCATATCGCTTTTTTCAAAAAAGGCATTGGAAAAAGACATAACAATAGAAATGTTACATAACAATGTTCCTGAAATTTACGGAGATGAATTCAGGCTTGAACAGATGTTTATAAATCTTATTGACAATGCCATAAGATTTACAGAAAAAGGGAAAATCACTATTTCCATTAACCATCAAAAGGGCGCTGTGATTATAGAAATTTCAGATACAGGTATTGGCATTCCACCCCAGCATATCCCTAAGATTTTTGAAAGGTTCTATGTCGTTGACAAGGCAAGAAGCAGAAAGACAGGTGGCACCGGCCTTGGTCTTTCCATCGTAAAACACATTGTACTGTTGCACAATGGAACCATTGATGTAAAAAGCACGCCCGGCAAAGGAACCAGTTTTATTATTCAACTTCCTGCCTGACTATTTTATTTTCCATCATCAGAAAAAAAATTAACACAATCTTAACAATTCCTTTATTTTCTGTTTAAAAATCCCCTGTACTATATTGATGAAAAAAATTTTTTCGCACAGGGAGGAAATATGGATGAAGGATGTAAAGCAGAAAGAAAAAAAGAAGTTGAAAATCTTATAACAGGGAGAAAAAGCATGGAGGAAAAAGAATTAAGAAAACGCAGAGCTTTTATCAACAGGATAAGGATAATGTTTTGCAGTTTGGTGATGTTTACACTGACACTGATACCTGTTAATAAAGCGCATGCGAGCAAAGAAGAAATGTACATACTGTTGAATCTGCTTGTTCAAAAAGGTGTCATCACTGCTGAAGAAAGCAAGGAAATGCTTGCAGCAGTTGAAAACATCACAAAAAAACAAAAGGAGGACTCTGCAAAAAATTCAATCAAGACATCTGCTGCTGACAATATAAAAATCGGCGGTTATCTTCAGGGAAGGTACGACGTGTATGACTATTCTGGCAAAAGGGATGAATTCTCAATCAAGAGAGCAAGAATTGGTCTTTCCGGTAAAGTGATTGACAATGTGACTTTCAAGATTGAATTTGACGCTACAAAAGGAAAGGATAATGATTTGCTCACAGATGCATGGATCAAACTGGCATATTTTCCGCAATTCAATATTACACTTGGACAATTCAAACTTCCATTCTCTGAAGAATACAACATTTCTTCTTCTGCCATCGACACAATAGAAAGGTCTCTGCCAGTAAACAGTATGGCAACAGAATATGACAAAGGAATTATGTTTGACGGAAATTTCGCCAACGGAAAAATCTACTACGGCGTGTCTTTGACAAATGGCACTGGTGGAAACAAATCAGAAGACAACGATGATAAGGATGTGACAGGTAGAATTGTGTTTGCTCCCTGGGCAGGAAGTGAAAGACCTGCTTCTGGATTGAAGTTTGGATATGGTTATCAAACAGGAAAACAAGATACAGGAGCAAACCAAAAAGATAGAACAAGAAATGACTTCATGTTAAAGTATGACTACAAAAATTTTAAACTGCTCACAGAATATATTGACCAGGAAGAAAAAGCCGTATCATCAACAACCAAAAAAAATGGCTGGTTTGTTCAATGCGCTTATAATATTCCGCTTGAACATAACAAAAGCATAGAACCGGTGGTAAAATACGAAGTGTATGACCCCAACACAAAGGTTTCAAAAAACACACAGACAATTTTTACTGCTGGCTTCAATCTTTATCTCAACAAACTTACAAAAATCAGCACAAACTATAGATGGAGAAACGATGACCAGGGTGGATCCATTGCTTCAAACAAAAATGAGTGGTTCACACAATTGCAGATAAAGTTTTAACGATTATACCAACAAGGAGATGGAAATGAAAAAAATCAAAAAATTAGTAGTAGGCCTTGCCGGACTGATGCTGATTTTCAGCGCATCAATCAAAGCAGCAGATAATGAACTCATTGGCGCAGGTGCAACATTCCCCTATCCTCTTTATTCAAAAATGTTTGACGTCTACAACAAGGAACAGGGAATAAAAATCAATTATTCAGCCATTGGCTCTGGTGGTGGAATCCGGCAGTTAAAAGAAAAAACAGTTGATTTTGGTGGGTCAGATGCATTTCTTTCAGAACAACAATTGAAAGAAATGCCTGCTAACGTAGTTCATATACCCATTTGCATGGGTGCTGTGGTTCTTGCATACAATCTGCCAGGAATTTCTGAATTGAACCTCACTCCAGAAATCATTTCTGATATGTTTCTTGGAAAAATTAAAAAGTGGAATGACCCGGAGTTGCAGAAGGCAAATCCAAAAGTAAAACTTCCTGACGCAAATTTGATTACTGTTCACAGGTCAGATGGAAGTGGAACAACCTTTATTTTTACTGACTACATGAGCAAAATCAGCGATGAATGGAAAACAAAAGTTGGAACAGGTACATCAGTAAATTGGCCCAGTGGTCTTGGCGGCAAAGGAAATCCTGGAGTTGCAGGGCTCATCAAACAGATTCCATACTCTATTGGATATGTGGAACTGATTTATGCCCTCTCGAACAAAATCCCGGTTGCCACAGTCCAGAATAAAAGCGGAATGTTTGTAAAACCTTCTCTTTCAAGCACAAGCATAGCCGGAGACATCAAACTTCCTGATGACATGCGAGTATCCATCACAAACACTGATGCTAAAAATGGTTATCCAATCAGTGGATTTACCTGGATACTAGTCTATAAAGAACAAAACTATGAAAACAGGTCTTACAACAAAGCAAAAAACCTTGTCAATCTTTTGTGGTGGATGATCCATCAGGGACAGAAGTATGCAACAGAACTTCATTATGCGCCACTTCCAAAACAGGCGGTCGTGAAAGCGGAAAACCTTATAAAATCTATCACTTACAACGGCAAAAAAATCATAGAGTAGAAAAATTTTTTGTAAAATCCAATGCGATAATTTATAATTAAACTCAATGAAAAACGAAGAAAAAAAACAAAATCATAACCAGGAAATATGCCATCTTAACCCTGACTCCGAGATTTTCTTTAGGATCAGGGCATTTTTCAGAACACAGCACTCACCAGCTGACTTTGTATTCAGAACAATACTTTTATTCTCTGGTATAATGCTTTTTTTACTGATCTTATCTATCTTTTGCTCGTTAATTATAAATTCAATGCCTTCAATAAAAGCATTTGGTTTGAAATTCTTCACAGGCACAGTGTGGGACCCTGTGTTTGAACAGTTTGGTGCATTACCTTTTGTCGCTGGAACCCTTTTGACTTCATTTATAGCAATTATCATAACCATTCCCTTTTCTATCGCAATTTCGATATATTTGGGAGAGTTTTCAAAAAGTGGTGCTTATTCTGGGTTGTTAAAAAATAGTATAGATTTGCTTGCAGGTGTACCATCTGTTGTCTATGGATTTTTTGGAATATTTGTTATTGTGCCTGCTGTCAGGTATATCCAGATAAGGTTCAACATTGCCCCATACGGAGTTGGCATACTCACTGCTTCAATTGTTCTATCAGTAATGATTATACCTTTTGCTGCTTCTCTTGGAAGAGAAATTATTGAAATGATACCATCAGAAATCAAACAAGCAGCGTATGCCCTTGGCAGCACGAGATATGAAGTGGTTAGGCATGTAATATTTCCCTATGCGAAAAGCGGTTTAATAGCCGGGATATTGCTGGCACTGGGAAGAGCTATAGGTGAAACAATGGCTGTCACTATGGTAATAGGGAATTCAAATATGATGCCAAAAACAATTTTTGCTCCTGCAAATACAATGGCATCAATCATAGCAAACGAATTTACTGAGGCAGTAAGCAATTTGCATCTTTCAAGTCTTATTGAAATTGGAGTTGTGCTGTTTATCGTCACAACCATTATCAGTATTGCGGGAAAAATCATTATCAGAAAATTTGCTGTTCATATATCATGATGGAAACAATAAATAAAAGAATTTTCAAAGACCGATTGTTTACGATAATAGTTGTTGTTCTTGCATTTACTGCCTGTTTACCTTTATTAGGAATCCTTACGTTTGTGATAAAAAATGGGCTTTCTGCAATCAATGTTGAATTCTTTATTCGTCTTCCAAAACCTGTGGGAGAACATGGTGGGGGTATTTCAAACGCAATCATTGGAACATTCATCGTTGTGCTCATCGCCTTTATTATTGCAACACCTGTGTCGTTACTGACGGGCGTTTACCTTTCAGAAAACAGAAAAAGCGTTTTTTCTGAAGTGCTGCGGGTGAGTATTGATGTTCTTGCCAGCATCCCTTCCATAGTAATTGGCATCATCGCTTACCTGTGGATCGTAAAACCAATGAAGTCCTTTTCGGCCTTATCCGGTGGCTGCGCCCTTGCAATGATCATGTTACCTGTTATAATCAAATCCACAGAAGAAACATTGAATATGCTACCTTTAACCCTGAGGGAAGCATCATTTGCTCTTGGTGTGCCATATTATAGAACAATTCTGAAAGTGATTATACCAGCGGGACTCAGTGGAATCATCACAGGAATTCTTATTGCCATAGCAAGAATAGCAGGTGAAACAGCACCGCTACTATTCACTGCATTCGGCAATCCGTTTATGAATTTCAATATCACAAAACCTGTAAACACATTGCCATTGGTTGTTTTTAATTACTCAACCAGTCCGTATGAGCAATGGCATACAATTGCCTGGGCAGCAGCACTTGTATTGTTAATCATTGTTTTTACTTTCACCCTTATTGCAAGGATCATTTCAAAAAAATGGAAAACGAGCTTTTAATTGTTCAAAATTTCTATGCAGGCTTTGGCAGGTGCAATATTTTGAAGGATATCAATTTTACAGTCTATCAAAACAAAATCACTGCAATCATGGGACCATCTGGTTGCGGAAAAACAACAATGATCAGGTGTATCAACAGAATGCATGAATTTTCCCCTGGAGCAACATATTCAGGCAAAATCTTGTTGCATGGCGAGGACATCTATTCAATGAATCCGATTCTTGTGAGAAGAAAAATTGGAATGGTATTTCAAAGACCAAATCCATTTCCTACGATGAGCATATATGACAATGTTATCTCTGGATTTATCCTCAATGGAATAAAACTACAAAAACAAGAAAAAGACAAAATTGTGATAAATTCTTTAAAAAAAGTTGGACTCTGGGAAGAAGTAAAAGATTCTCTTCACAGGCGTGGAACCTTTCTTTCTGGTGGACAGCAGCAAAGATTGTGTATTGCAAGGGCACTGGCAATGAATCCCGACGTCATACTTCTTGACGAACCCACATCATCCCTTGATCCAAAATCCACACTTATGATTGAAAAACTTCTGGAAGAATTGAAACAAACAACAACGATCATCATTGTGACTCACAATACAGCTCAGGCCGCAAGAATTTCTGATTATGTTGCGTTTTTATACCTTGGAGAACTGATTGAATATGGTGCAACCAAAAAGATTTTCACTGCGCCTGAACATAAAAAAACAGAAGAATATCTAACAGGAAAATTTAGTTGAGGAGGTACGCATGATTGAAAATACAATCAATGAAGCCAAACAGAAACTGATTGAATTTTCATTACTGGTTGAAAATATGATTGCAGAAAGTATCGAAGGACTGTTAAAAAAGAATGCGTCCATTCTTAAAAAAGTGACTGAAACTGACGAAACCATCGCAAACAGATTTGAAATTGAGATCGAAGAGATGTGTATTGAAACTATCGCTCAATTTTCTCCAAAAGCATCACATTTGAGAATCACCCTGATGATTCTCAAAATCAACAATGACCTTGAAAGAATAGCAGACCACGCAGTAAATATCTCCCAGAGTGCTATGTTTTTGATTGAAAGACCTGAGGTAAAACCTCTCATAGATATCCCGAGAATGGCTGAAGAAGCAGCACTAATGTTAAAAGATAGTTTAAAATCTTTCATCAATCAGGATGCAGAGCTTGCTAAAAGTGTATGCAGAAGAGATGAAATCGTTGATAGATTAAGAGACCAAATTACAAGAGAGCTCATCACATATATGATTTCAGACCCTGCCACAATAGAAAGGGCTTTACAACTTTTACGCATTTCCCACAATCTTGAAAGAATCGCAGATCTCTCAACAAACATCAGTGAAGATGTAGTTTTTATGGTTGAGGGAAAGATTATAAAACATCACTTCGCAGAATAAAAATCCCGGCAACACCTACTCTCCCGCCCGCTCTCGCGGACAGTACCATCGGCGCCAGAGGGCTTAACGACCGTGTTCGGGATGGGAACGGGTGTTTCCCCTCGGCTATGGTTGCCGGGAACTATATGATAGCATTTTTTTTTATGTTGTCAAATTTTCTATCTCGTCTGGTCTGAATATACCTTTTTCAGTAATAAATCCAGTGATTAAATTAGCAGGTGTTATGTCAAACGCAGGATTGTAAACATCAATGTCTGCGGGTGCAATTCTTTTTCCACCAATATACTCAACTTCTGTTTTATCCCTTTGCTCTATTGGAATGCCTCTGCCATCAGATAAAGAAAAATCAAATGTTGACATGGGTGCAGCAACATAAAATGGAATATTGTGAAATCTTGCAAGAACTGCGACTGAATAAGTACCGATTTTATTGGCAGTATCACCATTTCTCGCGATTCTATCAGCACCTGTAATCACGATGTCAATGTTTTTCTGCTGCATAAGAAAACCAGCCATATTGTCGCATATCAAAGTGCATTTTATGCCTGCTTTTTTTAATTCCCACATGGTTAGTCGTGCTCCCTGTAATACAGGTCTTGTCTCATCCACAAATACTTCAACTGTCTTATTTCTTTTTGCCGCAAGATAAACTGGAGCAAGTGCAGTCCCTATGCCTGATGTCGCCAGAGCTCCTGCATTGCAATGAGTTAATATCTTCATACCATCTCTGATTAGTTTTTCTCCGAATTCCGATATTTTAACACTGCTATGAAGGTCCTCGTTAAACATCTTCACACATTCTTTTTCCATAGTCATAATAATTTCTTCCATGGATAAATGGATATTTTGTTTTACAACTTCAATCAATCGATCGATACCGTAAAACAGATTATAGGCAGTTGGTCTGCAACTTTTCAAATATGTCGCATTCTTTTGAATCAATGAGAAAAATTGATCTTTGTTTTTTGTCTTTATCTGCCTTGCTGCAAGAAACAAACCAAATGAAGCAGCAAGTCCTATAGCAGGGGCACCCCTGATTTTTAAAGTTTTAATCGCAGAATAAACCTGTTTCACTGTAAAAAGTTTAATGTGTCTTTCTTCTAAGGGAAGCCGTGACTGGTCCACAATTTCAAGGAAACCGTTTTTCCAGGAAAGTGTCTGTATAATTTGTTCCATGTTAATTCAAAAAGAAATATTCTCTTCAGAAAAAATCTGTTTCAGCTTATCAAATAGTTCAGGAACAAGTGCAACCTGAAATTTGTTTAACTTCAATTTCACATAACCACCGTTATTATCGTTTATAACGAGATACACAGTCGAGCTACCCCTGTGAGATTCAAAAATTTCTTTTAACTGAGAAAGAACACTTTTGGAAGTATCCAGACTAAGTTTTATCATCAAACTTTTTGAACATTTTTCGGCAATTGTATTAATTGTGGCAACGTCTCTTGCTATAATAGTGGTTCTTTCAGACCTGTGTTCGACCTTACCCTTTATAAAAACGATGTTACTCACCTTTAAAATACTTGAAATGCTTTCGTATATTTGCGGGTAAAAAACGACTTCAATTTTACCGTATAGGTCCTCAAGCTCACCTACCGCCATTTTCTCACCTTTTCTACTTGTCTTTCTTTTAAGATTCTGTATCAGCCCGCCAAACCAGTATTCTTTTCCTTCAGTAAGTTCACTTAACTGATTGCTCCACGCATTGACAAAACGCGAAAGTGTTTCACGACAATTTTCAAGGGGATGTCCTGTTCTATAAATTCCGAGCATCTCCCTTTCAAATGCAAGAAGTTTAGATTCTGGCCACTCAGGAAGTTCAGAAATTGCATCATGTATGGATGGTGGTATAAATTTCTCTGTTTTTGAAAAAATCGAAAGTTGTCCCTCAGCATTCAATTTTTGTAATCTACTGGCCTGTTCTATTGCTTCATCCATTAGTGCGTACAGATGGGACCTTGGTTTTTCAAAAGAATCAAAAGCACCTGCCTTGATAAGACTCTCTATCACTTTTCTGTTAATTAGCCTGAGGTCAACCCTCTGACAAAAATCAAACAACGATTCAAATTTACCCTGTTTTCTTGCTTCAAGAATTGATTGAATTGCACCCTGGCCAACATTTTTTATTGCAGACAAACCGAACAGTATATCATTTCCAACTATTGAGAATTTTTCATGACTTTCCTGTATATCTGGTGGGAGAACCCATATATTCATTCTTTCGGCTTCTTCAATATACATCCTGATTTTATCTTCATTGCCTATTTCACTGTTCAATAGCGCTGTCATGTATTCAAGGGGATAATTTGCTTTCAAATATGCTGTCTGATATGCAATCATCGCATAACAGGTGCTATGAGATTTATTAAAGCCATATCCGGCAAACTTTGCCATATTATTAAAAATCTTCTCTGCCACATCCTGGCGAATTCCTTTTTGTTTTGCGCCCTTTAGAAATTTCTCTCTCTGTTTCTCAAGCAGTTCAGGATCTTTCTTACCCATTGCCTTGCGTAGAATATCTGCCTCAGCCATTGTAAAATTACCAATCACACTGGCAAGTTTCATTACCTGTTCCTGATAAAGAATTACACCATAAGTGGATCTGAGTACCGGCTCCATCAAAGGATGGTCGTATCTAATTTTTGATGGGTCTTTCTTGTATTGAATATATTGCTCAACCATTCCACTTTGCATTGGCCCAGGTCTGTAAAGTGCAAGTATTGCGATGAGGTCTTCAAATACTCTTGGTTTAATCCTTTTTAATAGTTCTTGCATACCCTGGCTTTCCATCTGAAACAATCCGATAGACTGCCCCCTGCATAGCATATCATAGGTCTTTTTATCGTTTTCAGGAAATTCTGTAATTTCTACCTTCTTGTGGATTTTCACCAGATTAATGGTTTCCTCTATCAGTGAAAGATTTTTTAAACCAAGGATGTCAATCTTGAGAAGTCCCATTTTTTCAATGCCCGTCATGTCAAACTGAGTGGATATTTCACCCCTGGTTCCGCGAAATAGAGGCACATACTTGTATATCGGTATATCAGTGATAACAATGCCTGCTGCATGCGTTGAAGCATGCCTTGCCAGGCCTTCAAGAGAAAGAGAAATGTCAAATAGTTTCTTCACCCTTTCATCTGCTCGGATCATTCGTTTGATCTCTTCATTGTTCGCCAGTTCTTCTTTCAAAAGTGCTCCGGGTTCTGCGGAAATTAACTTTGCAATCCTGTCAACCTCTGTATAGCTCATTTTCAATGCCCTGCCCACATCCCTTACGACTGCCCTTGCGCCCATCGTTCCAAATGTTGCAATCTGGGCAACATTTTTTTCACCATATTTCTGCCTGATATACTCGATCACCTGGTCTCGTTTCGTATCATCAAAGTCAAGGTCAATATCAGGCATTGAAATCCTTTCTGGATTAAGAAATCTTTCAAATAGAAGGTCGTACTTCAAAGGATTAATCTCTGTAATGCCAAGAAGATACGCAACAAGACTACCAGGGCCTGAACCTCTTCCTGGTCCAACGGCTATTTTTCTTTTTTTTGCTTCATTGACAATATCCTGGATAATCAAAAAGTATCCCGAAAAATTCATTTTTTTTATTACATCTAATTCATACTTGACCCTTTTTGTAATTTCATGGTCCTGATCAATTGACATACCAAATTTTTTCTGAAGACCGTCGTAAACAAGTTTTTCAAGATATTCTGCGTCAGATAAACCCTCTGGAACAGGAAAACGAGGAATGTGGTGGGTTGAAAAATTAAAAGTTACATTACACTTCTCAAAAATTTCAATGGTGTTTTTTGTTGCTTCTGGAATGGCCTGAAAAAGCAACTGCATCTCTTCTGGACTCTTAAAATAAAATTCAGAACTTGAGAATTTCAATCTTTTTTCGTCCTCGATATTTGTTCCTGTTTGAATGCACAGTAGAATCTCATGGGTAAAAACATCGTCTTTTCTAAGATAATGGCAGTCATTAGTGGCAACAACTTTTATACCTTTTTTTCTGGCAATTTCTATCACCTTTTTATTTGCTTCTGTCTGTTCAGGGATACCATTTTCCATCAATTCAAGGTAAAAGTTTTCTTTTCCGAAAACATCAAGATACCAGTTTATTGCTGACAACGCTTTTTCTTCGTTTCCGGAAAGAAGTAACTGATTAATTTCACTCTGAAGGCAACCGCTCAAAATGATTAGTCCACCTGAAAATTTTGAAAGTAATTCTCTATCAATTCTCGGTTTGTGGTAATATCCCTCAAGGTAAGAAAGAGTTGATAATTCTATAAGATTCTCATATCCCTTGTTGTTGGTTGCAAGAACAGTCAAATGATAAGCAGATTCTCGTTTATCTGTAATTTTCTTTTCAAATCTGCTGCCAGGACTCATATACATCTCACATCCAATAATTGGCTTTATACCATGATTGAGTGCGCTCTCATAAAACGAAATCACACCAAACAGTCCACCATGGTCAGTAATTGCAACACCTGGCATTCCGTATTGGTGGGCAATTTTTGTCACCTCATCAATGCGGCACATACCATCCAGCAAGCTATATTCGGTATGCAGATGAAGATGAACAAAATCCTTCATTTTCCAATCATCGCCTGTTTCTTTGCGACCTGATAAATTTTTCCTTCTGTTTTAATTGAAGGAGCAATTGCAATTTCAACCAGCTGTAGTTCTCTGATATTTTTTACGCCAAGACTTGCCATTGAAAGTCGCAGAGCACCAACAAGATTCTGCGAGCCATCATCTGTATTTGATGGTCCAAATAATATTTGCCTTACAGGTCCAGTGGTCCCAAGTCGGATTCTTGTTCCTCTTGGTAAATTTTCATCAGATGTTGCCATACCCCAATGATATCCCTTTCCTGGTGCTTCATTTGCTCTTACGAATGCAGAACCAACCATCACAGCGTCTGCTCCACACGCAAATGCCTTGCATATGTCGCCGCTGGTAATCATGCCTCCGTCAGTAATAATGGGTACATATTTTCCTGTTCGCTTGTAAAAAAAGTCCCTGGCTGCGGCGCAATCAACAGTTGCAGCAACCTGTGGCACCCCTATTCCGAGCACTTCTCTTGTTGTACACGCAGCCCCTGGTCCAATACCAACAAGTAGTCCTGAAATACCGGTTTCCATCAATTCCAGAGCAACCTGATATGTCACACAATTGCCCGCAATAACTGGAATTTTCATGGAAGAACAGAACCCGAAAAAATCAAGCGGTTTATAGGTGCTTGAAATATGTTTCGCAGTCGTCACTGTGGCTTGAACAACAAAAATATCAGCGCCTGAACTCTGAGCAATAGCACCAAACCTTTCTGCGTACTGTGGTATTGAACTGACTGCACATAATACTCCACCATCTTTAATTTCTTTAATCCGTTTTTCTATGAGATATTCCTTCACTGGTTCATGATAAATTTTCTGAATCAAGGCAGTGGATTTTTCCTGCGGACAGGCAATGATTTCTTCTATAACAGAATAGGGATCATCATACCGAGTGTAAATGCCCATAAGGTTCAAAACAGCCAGTCCTCCGGCTTTTCCAAATGCAATTGCAAATTTAGGGTCAACCACCCCATCCATCGCAGCAGCAAGAATTGGAACCTCAAGCCGTTTTCCGGCAATAACCACAGAAATATCAACCTCAGCAGGATTGATGGTCAAATTTCCAGGTACAAGGGAAATATCATCAAATCCATAACACACGCGTGCCTTCCGACCTCTTCCAATCCACATCCCCATAAAATGCCTCCTTTTACCTTGATGTTTCTCTTGCCTGTTTTAAACTCATCAATAGTTCAATATTCGATCGGGTTGACTTTAACCTTGAAATTAACAGTTCCATCGCTTCTACAGGATTCAGTGGTGCAAGAATTTTTCGCAATAGCCATATTAATTGAAGTTCTTCAGGATTGACAAGCAATTCTTCCCTTCTTGTTCCTGAACGATTGATATCTATGGCAGGAAATGTCCTTCTGTCCGCAAGTTTTCTATCGAGATTAATTTCCATATTTCCTGTTCCCTTAAACTCTTCAAAAATCACATCATCCATTTTACTGCCTGTATCTATCAGTGCTGTTCCAAGAATTGTTAAACTACCTCCTTCTTCAACATTCCTTGCTGAACCAAAAAATCTCTTTGGCTTGTCAAGAGCGTTTGATTCAAGCCCGCCAGTCATAATCTTGCCACTATGAGGAACCAGCACATTGTGCGCCCTGGCAAGTCGTGTAATACTATCAAGCAAAATCACAACATCTTTTTTGTGTTCCACAAGCCTCTTGGCCCTTTCAAGTGCGATCTCTGCTACCTGAACATGTCTGTCAGGCGGTTCATCAAAGGTTGCGCTGACAACCTCTCCTTTTACAGACCTTTTCATTTCAGTAACTTCTTCAGGTCTTTCTCCAACAAGAAGCACTATCAAATGAACCTCTGGATTGTTTGTAGCAATGGCATTGGCAATTTTTTGAAGAATCACGGTTTTACCAGCCCTTGGCGGAGATACAATAAGTCCTCTCTGCCCTTTTCCTATGGGACAAATAAGGTCGATCACTCGGGTTGTGATCTCTTCAGGGTTTGTTTCAAGAATAAACCGCTTGTTAGGATGAATTGGCGTCAATTCTTCAAAAGGAATACGGTCTTGAATTTTTTCTGGTTCTTCAGCATTGACCATTTCAACCTTCAAAAGAGCAAAATATTTTTCATTTTCTTTTGGAGGCCTGATCTGACCAGACACAGTATCCCCTGTCTTCAGCCCGAATTTTTTTATCTGTGAAGGTGAAACATAAATGTCATCAGGTCCTGGAAGATAGTTGTGGTTGGAAGAACGAAGAAAACCAAATCCATCTGGAAGAATTTCAAGAACTCCTTCTCCAAATAACAAACCATTTTTCTCTGCCTGGGCTTGCATGATTCTGTAAATCAGGTCTTCTTTTGTCAGACCACTAACACCATTAACGCCCATATCCCTTGCAAGCTTTTGCAACCTTGAGATTGCTGTTTTCTTCAAAACTGCAACATTTAATTCTTTGATTTCTTCTGACATATTGAGCGCCTCCTCATTATTTCTTGCAGTATCGTTTTTACCTGCTTACGGGTTTCAGAAAGAGAACCTGAGTTATCAATAACATAATCAGATAAACGCATTTTTTTCTCTAAAGGCATTTGCGACTTCAATCGCATTTCTACTTCCTGCGGAGAATACCTTTTTCCTAACCTTTCTTTTATTAATCGATCAGGGGAAAAAACAGTGATAATAACATCGAATTTTTTCTCACTTCGGGTTTCAAAGAGAAGAGGTATTTCAACTACCACTGCCATTTTACACCTTTTCCTGTAAGTGTCAAGTTTTTTTTCCATGATTTCAAATACATGTGGATGAATAATTTCATTAAGACGCTTGCGCTTCAAAGACGAAGAAAACACCAGTCTAGCAAGCTTTTTTTTATCAATATTTCCATCTTCAACAAAGTACTCACGTCCAAAATTTTCAGCGATTTTTTCTTTTATCTTTTCTGTTTTCAAGAGACGATTTACAATAGTATCACATGAAATAACCGGAACACCCATTTTTTTAAAAATTTGGGAAACCGTTGATTTTCCAGATCCAAAAACCCCGGTTAAGCCAATACGAACCATTACTCCAGATTCCAGGAATTTAGATATTTCTTCTGGTACGGTGTCAAAGCATCTATTTTGATGCCCATGCTGTTTAATTTCAACAATGCAATTCTGTTGTCAATCTCATCAGGTACTTTGTGATACTTTGCTGTAAGTCCTGGATTTTCCACAAAATATTTTAAACTCAAAAATTGTCCTGCAAAACTCATATCCATGACAGATGAAGGATGTCCTTCAGCGCAACCCAGGTTCACCAGCCTGCCTTCAGCAAGAAGATAAATTCTCTTTCCTGTTTTAAGCGTAAACTCCTTTACCAAGGGCTTCACCTCAGAAATCTTTTTTGCCATTTTCTGAAGTATTTCAACATCAATTTCAACATTGAAATGTCCAGCGTTGGCAAGAATCACTCCATCTTTCATTCTGTCAAAAACGTTTCCAGAAATCACTTTTGCATTTCCTGTGGCAGTAATAAATATGTCGCCGCAGCAAGCTGCCTCTTCTACAGGCAGCACCCGAAAGCCATCCATCACTGCTTCAAGGGCTCTTAAAGGAGAAACCTCTGTCACAATAACATTTGCACCAAGCCCTTTGAGATTTTTTGCAATTCCCCTGCCGCACCAGCCATATCCGCAAACAACAACAGTTTTTCCTGCAATTAATGTATTGGTTGCTCTCAAAATACCATCGATGGTTGATTGCCCTGTTCCGTATCTATTATCAAACATGTATTTTGTTAATGCTTCATTCACTCCAATCACAGGAAACAGAAGTCTTCCGTCCTTCTCAATATTTTTAATCCTGGTAATGCCAGTAGTGGTTTCTTCTGTTGCGCCAATAACATTTTTTGATAGGGAACGGTTGTTGTGAAGAAATACTATAAGGTCTGCTCCGTCATCAATAACAAGATGAACATTTTTCGATGCAACTTCCTTGATGTGCCGGGAATAAGTACTGGTATTTTCTCCCTTTATTCCAAAAACAGAAATCCCGTAGTGCTTTACAAGACATGCTGCCACATCATCCTGTGTGCTTAAAGGATTGGATGCTGTAAGGTAGACCTCTGCTCCGCATTTCTTCAGTGTAATCACAAGGTTTGCGGTTTCAGTGGTAATGTGAAGACACGCACCAATGACAAGGTTTTTAAATAATGCTGGAGATTCTTTCTCACGCAGTATTCTGATCACTGGCATCTCGCGAAGCGCCCATTCAATTCTTTTCCTGCCCTGTTCGGCAAGTTTGATATCCCTGATATCATAACATACTCGTTTTTTCAGACCAACCTCCTTTTATAATGCGCTTGCAAAAAGATCGACGATATCTGTTTTCTCCCAAGTAAATTCTTCCTCTTCTCTTCCAAAGTGCCCATAACAGGCAGTTTTTCTAAAAATCGGCCTGAGAAGATTGAGTTTCTTTATCATACCAGAAGGAGACAAATCAAGATTTTTTCTTATTATTTCTATGAGTTTCTCTGCTGGAACCTTTTCAGTATCAAACATATTCAGCATAATGGAAACTGGCTGTTTCTGCCCGATTACATATGAAAGTTGAATCTCACATTTTTCTGCAACTCCTGATGCCACTATATTTTTTGCAAGATACCTGGCAAAATATGAGGCAGTTCTATCAACCTTTGTTGGGTCTTTCCCTGAAAAACATCCACCGCCGTGCTTTCCAAATCCTCCATAGGTGTCAACTATGATTTTTCTACCGGTCACGCCTGTGTCAGCTTGGGGTCCACCAATAACAAATCTGCCAGTGGGATTCACAAACAGTTTATAATGTGGGGCAAGCAGTTCTCTGGGAATCACCTGTTCAACCACTAACTGCCTCAAATCATCTCGAATTTTATCCTGTGATATACCTTCGTCATGCTGTGAAGAAAGAACCACTGCTGTCACCTCTACGGGTTTGTCGTCAACATATCTCACTGTCACCTGAGATTTGCCATCTGGTCTGAGATAATTCAAAACCTTATTTTTTCTTAACTCTGCAAGTTTCTTTACAAGTGCATGCGCCAGCATAATTGGAAGAGGCATCAACTGTGGAGTTTCTTTAGTGGCAAATCCAAACATCATTCCCTGGTCGCCAGCACCCCCAATGTCAACACCCTGTGCAATGTCAGGAGATTGTTCCTGGATCGCAGTGATAATGGCGCTTGCATCATAATTAAATCCATATGCCATGTCCACATATCCTATCTCCTTCAAAAGTTCTCTGACAAGAGACGGAATCTCAACATATCCCTCGGTAGTAATTTCTCCAGCAATAAACAATAATCCCCTTGTAACAAGGGTCTCACACGCTACCCGACCATTAATATCCTGTCTCAACACATCGTCCAGAATTGCGTCTGATACCTGATCGCATATTTTGTCGGGATGCCCTTCTGTGACAGATTCGGATGTAAAATAAAATTCTTTCATTGATCCTCCTATCAATGATTATTGATTTGAAGACGCAAGTTTCGTTTTTAAATAGGATATTTCTTTAATTTCAGTTGGGTCCACACCATTCAACAACGCCAGATAAAAACTAATCCAGTCCCCTAGAAGCAAAAGGGAAAACATCCTCTGCACTGGTTCTTGCTCATCGCTTTCGATCTTCTGAACCTGAATAGATTTCATGCTAAGTATATCAGCGGTCAAATCCATCCTCAATTTTATCCTTTCGTGATCACCTCTGTCATACAGGAAAAACACGATACTATTTTTTATGTAATGGGAGGGAAAATTCCACGCCATAATTTCGTTATGATTCATTTCAGGAAAAACATTCGTTAAAACCATGTGCTTACTGTTTTCAGCCATTTGCGTCTTCCACCTGAGTGCAACTGGAGAAAGAAAATCACCAGAGTATATCACAACATTTTTATTGTATATTTTTCTTGCAAATTCCTTTGCAATGTTATTTTCCTGATTATCAACACCGTATTTTTTCGCACACATATCCGCAATCTCTGCAATTTTTTCCGTTTCAATTTTTTTGATATATCCCAGCATAAAAAGAAGATTCGCTGGTGGGAAAAATAAGTACCCAAGACTGCATCTGGGTGGTTGTCCGGATGGTATTTTTACATGAGGTATTCTGTTATTCATTGCGAATTCCTCAAGTTTCCCACCGCTTGAGAGTGTCCAGACCATTGCTCCACGATTAACAGCTTCTGTGCAGGCATCACATGTTTCTTCTGTATCTCCGGAATAACTAATCCCTAGAACCAGAGATTTATTTGAAACAAACTTCGGTAATCCATAATTTCTATGAACAAAAAATGGTGTCGAGCAGTTGTGTTGTATGACCTGTTTTAATATGTCTCCTGCGATTGCAGAACCACCCATGCCAGCCCAGATAATACAATCATATTTCTGCTGGGGTACACAAGATACCTCGATACTATCTGCTTCTTTGCATTGAAGAGCAAATTTTTCAAGAAGATCCAGCATTCCACTTTTATCAATTTTCTTTATGAGGCTTCTGTTGTCTATTATCATAACAGGTCCTTTTCTATATTGTTTTTCAAAAACTCAAATATCTCTTTGTGTGTGGTAAAATTGAAGACCCTTTCAGACAATTCTTTTGCTTTTTCATAAGAAATCCTGCGTATTAACTGTTTGATCTGGGGAATCGCAGCAGGCGCCATACTGAGATTTCTTATTCCAATACCAATAAAAAATACCACAGTTTCTGGTAGAGATGCTGTTTCACCGCACACACTTACCTCAATATCTGCCTTTCTGGCTGCCTCAACAGTCATACTTATAAGTTTCAGCACAGCTGGATTACATGGCTGGTACAGATAAGAAATTTTCTCATTGATCCTGTCCACAGCAATCGTATATTGAATAAGGTCATTTGTACCGAGACTGAAGAAATCTGCCTCCTTTGCAAAGGATTCTGCCTGGAGTGCTGCTGATGGAATTTCAATCATAATTCCAATCGGTAAACACTTAAACTGTTTTCTTTCTTTTTTTAACTCTCGTATAGATTCAGCAATAATTTGACGGGTCTTCTTGATTTCTTCAAAAGTGGAAACCATAGGAATCATAATTTTGAAATTTCCATGATAACCTGCCCTCAATATTGCCTTCAACTGGGTTTTGAAGATGTCTTTCCGACTGAGACAGAATCTGATGGCGCGCCAGCCGAGAAAAGGATTGAGGTCCATTGAGGACTGAAATGAAGACATAAATTTGTCACCGCCGATGTCAAGCGTTCGAATCACAACCTGCCTGCCCTCCATAATTGAAGCGACCCTTCTATACGACTCATATTGTTCATCTTCAGAAGGCAGGTCATTTCTGTTAAGAAAAAGAAATTCTGTACGGAAAAGCCCTATACCTTCAGCGCCATATTTTAAAGCTGTTGTTGCCTCCTCTGGAAGAGAAATGTTAGCCATCAGATTAATCTTCACTCCATCTTTTGTTTGCGCTTCAAGTTTCCTGGTCAGAAAAAAGGTTTTACGTTGTTTGATAAATTGGGCCCTTCTTTTTCTGTATTCTGTGAGAACTGTTGATGAAGGATCAACAATTAAATAGCCATCTATTCCATCAAGAATTGCATCCTGCCCTTCAACGATGTCCTGTAAAATGTTTCCAAGCCCAACAACAGCTGGAATTTCCAGTGCCTTTGCCATTATTGCGGTATGAGATGTCTCACTACCCATTTCTGTTGCGAACCCCAGCACATATTTCTTTTCAAACGAAACTGTCTGTGATGGAGAAAGGTCGTGCGCAACAATAATCACTGGCTTATCAAAAACCTTTTCTTTCTTTTCGCCTCTCAGATAAGAAAAAATCCTTTCAGCAACATCAAGAAGGTCCCTTCTTCTATCTTTTGCAAGATCCTCGTCTGTCTTACCAAAAAGCGCCTGAAGATTTTCAATAGTTTTATGAAACGCATGAATTGCCTCAACCTGATCTGTTCTGATGTTACGAATCGTTTGTTCTCTTAAAAACTTGTCCTGCAGAAACATTGAATGAATCGCAAAAATTTCAGCGTATTTTTTCCCAAGAACAGAAGACACCTTTTTCTGTGTTTCAAGAATATCTTTTTCTGCGTTCCTCAAAGCATTTTCAAACTTTTCAATTTCAGAGTCAACCTGTTTTTCTGTGATTTTTTTTTCAGGTGGAAGCAAAAAAACATTCCTGATCAGTTTCAGTTGTCCTATGGCAATACCTCCGGATACAGGAATCCCGTCAAAACGTTTCATCTTTTTATCCAGTGCTATTCAATCGTTCTTCGTCATCCTTTATAATTTGATATGCTTCCTGAGGAGTTTTACTCATCTTTAGATAGTTCCTGAATACCTTATCCTTCAAAAGCCTTGCTATCTTGGCAAGTGCCTTAAGATGGATTCCTGTTGCCCCTGTAGGAGCCAGAACAAGAAATATGATATAAACCGGTTCGCCATCAAGGGAATCAAAATCTACACCTTTTTCTGAGATACCAAGGGCGCAAACAAGATTATTGATCTGGTCTGTCTTTGCGTGAGGCACTGCAATTCCCTGTCCGATACCAGTTGAACCAAGCTTTTCTCGTTCCATAAGAGTTTCCAGAACCTGCTTTCTATCCTTCAAAAGTCCGTTTTTTTCTAGAACCTGCAGCAATTCATCAAGTGCATCCTGCTTCTGGGTCGCTTTCATTCCGATTATTATCTCTTTTTCACTGATAAATTCACTGATTTTCATGTTGATTCCTCCTCTGTTTCAGTATGAACTGTGGAACTGAAAAATGCGATTTCCTCTGATTTTCTATTTTTCTTGTTATGCTTTTTGTCATGTAATTTACTCAGATGGTTTTTCATTTTGTTTATGATGTCATCAAGTCCAATATTTAAATTGTTCGAACTGGTTTTCATAAATGTGACCTTTTTGCGATACCGTATCTTCACCTCAATAATAAATTCAAATTTTTCCTTTTTTATCAGAAGATGTACTTCTGGCTCGCCAGGAAAAAATCTTTCAAGCCGTGAAAACTTTTTTTCTGCCAGTTGCTCAAAACCAGAATCCAGTTGTACATGCACTGGCTGCAAATGAAAAATCATATCAACCTCCTGTATTATGGTTCTTCGGTACCCACATTACTATTCGCAGGTATCTCACTGAACGAAACAAGCACAAGATTCGGGAAATAGTGACTGAGGATTTCTGCGTAATTTTTGCCCTCTTCTGCCATTCGCCTTGCGCCCCACTGACACATTCCAACGCCATGTCCATAACCTTTACCACTGAAAACGAAATAATCGCCTTTTTTCGACACAGTAAACATTGTGCTTGGCAAAGTTTTTGCAGATTTGAATGTCGTGTTATTGTTTATCGTTAACATCCTGAAATTTTCTGCACTCATTACCTTTTTCCCGGTCTTTCCTGAAAATTCAATTCGCCTCACACGGCCACTGCTGTCAAATCCAATAGCATCCACTGCATTAACATCTGTTCCAACAATAGAACTGATTTCATTTCTGGTGAAGGTCTTACTCCACCAATAAAATGGAGTCCCCTCACAGTACGGATCTTCAACACCATTAAGCAAAAAGTACTTACCGCCCCACGTATTTTCAGCTGAAGCTGTGTGGCCGCCACAACACGCATGAAAAAATGTCGGAAGGATATTATATCCTTTATTGTCTTTTTTCCCAATAAGTACCTGATTGTAGGTTTCTTCAACTGCTCTAACGATGGCTTCGTCCTCGCTTGTTATACCGCCATACACCTGATGGTATATTGTATCACTGACATCATAAGGCATGTTTTTTTTCATCGCCAAATCTTTATAGTAGTATATCAGAGTTCGTGAACAAACTGCCTGTGCTTTTAATGCCTCAAATGGCCAGGATTTTTCCATCTCTTTCCCGACAACACCGAATAAATATTCTTCAACATCCATTGTATTGATGACAAGATACTTTTTGTTCCATTTGACCAGGGACAGCTGTCCCCTGTATTTTCCCCTGAAGGATTCCAGAGGCGGCTTCTGACTACCTTCCCACACACAAATCCTGACAGTTTCAGCTCGGCTTAATGCAAGATTTAACAAAACAAAAATACTAACTACTACCAGAGCTTTTTTTGAAACGAACCTGAACATTTCCTTCAAACCTGAGTTTATTTTCTTTGAATGTGTATATGATGCGGTCGGCACTGTAAAAATTTGCTCCCTGATTCACCTGTGGTGAACCTTCCATAATCACAGTATCGTCCTTTTCAATATAAGTCAGTTTTTCACATGTGGCTGAAAAATTAATTTGAGAGTTTTCTGGATTTTTCTGGATTATCATAATATCGTTCTGTATTACGATTTTTGTGATAGCCTGCGTTGAGGGATCAAGAAACAACTCGCCTGTTCCCTTAGAACCTGTTTTGATATCAAGGATGAAATTTTTACTCTTGATTTCGATTGCCGGTTGTGAAACTGCTGTATGAGAATCCTGCTTTTTTTCTGCAGCCAGTCCCACCAGTGTGATTTTGAAAGAATTGTCAAAAAATTCCAGTGTAAAATTTTTCAAAATTTGCCCTGACTCCTGAGTTTCAAGGGATGGTTTCTTGCGAGTACATCCTGACATCATTATTAAAAAAACCATCAAAATTGTGATAACCTTTCCAGCACTTTTTGCCATTTTCTCTGTCCTTTTAATATTATTTCCACGCATTCTCTGAAAGCCCCTTCACCCGACTTTCTTGAAGTAACATACATTACAATCTTCTTTACTTCTTCATCTGCATCACGCGGAGCAACTGAAAAACCCACGCTTTTTAATACATCCATATCAAGTATGTCATCGCCAATATAACAAATTTCTTCCATTGTCATACATTCTTTCCTGCAAATTTTTTTTATCACTGCCATTTTATCGTCAATGTTTTCATAGATTGAATCTACCTGCACATCCGAAAATCTACTTTTTACAATACCAGTTTTCTTACCAGTAATAATTACACTTCTAAGACCCGCTAATTTCAACAGCTTAAAAGCAAATCCATCCCTGACCGAAAAAAACTTTCCCTGTTTACCCACATCTCCATAGAATATCCTGCCATTTGTAAGTACTCCATCAACATCTGTGGCAACAAGTTTAATTCTTGAAAAGTCCATATTAGAGTTCCTGACTGAATTGTCTCTTTCCCAGAAGGTCGTGAAGATGCACAATCCCTTTCGCTCTACCCTGTTTGTCCCTGATGACAAGACAAGTAATTTCTTTTTCTTCCATAATGGCAAGTGCCTGAACCGCAAGTTTTTCTTCTTCTATACCCAGTGGATTATGCGTCATACACTCTGATGTCTTAAAACCAAAAACATTCTTTTTCTTTGCCAGTAATCTTCTGATGTCCCCATCAGTGATAATTCCAACGACCCTTTCTTTTTTATCAATTACAAGCGTAAAGCCGAGATTTTTTCTGTTAATTTCTGTAATCGCCTCTTCCATTGAACTGTCTGAATTAACAACTGGAATCTTCTCTCCTGTTTGCATGACATCCTTTACTTTTAACATCAACCTTCGACCAAGATTGCCTCCAGGGTGGTAAAAGGCATAATCCTGTTTTTGAAATCCTTTAATCGATAGCAGAGTAATTGCAATGGCATCCCCGAGGACAAGTGCAGTAGTTGTGCTGGAACTTGGTATTAGAGAAAACGGATCTGCTTCTTGAATGGTTCCAGTATTCAAAACAATGTTACTCTGCAAACCAAGAGAACTTCTGGAGTCAGAGGTGATACTGATAATCGGGGTACCGATTTTCTTTAATGAAGGAACTATTTTCAAAATTTCGTCAGTTTCACCGCTATTTGAAATAGCAATAACTACATCTGACCTGCCCACTACACCAAGGTCCCCATGAATTGCTTCTCCTGGATGTAAAAACGTTGATGGTGTCCCTGTACTTGCAAGCGTTGCAGAGATCTTTCTGCCAATGATTCCGCTTTTACCGATACCAGTCACAATCACCTTTCCTTTGCATGACGCAAGCATTCTGATGGCTTTCACAAATTCTGAACCCAGATGCTTCTTTGCTTTAAGAAGATTGGCTACCTCAATGTCTATTACCCTTTTTGCCGCCATCAAAATTTTTCTTTCACTGAAACTTGTCTTCATATCTATCTCTGATTTTAATCACTGTATCCCAGATTTCACTCAATTGCTCAAGAAGAAATTTCATTGAAGAAAGAGCCACCATGTTAGGGCCATCTGATAATGCGTTTTTCGGTTCGGGATGGACCTCAAGAAAAATGGCGTCGCAACCAACACTAATAGCAGCTCTGCACAGATACAGAACAAATTCTTTCTGTCCACCGGATGACTTTCCAAGTGCACCCGGCTGTTGAACACTGTGAGTTCCGTCAAAAACAACAGGCCATCCATATTTTCTCATGACAGGCAAAGAACGAAAGTCCACCACAAGATTATTATATCCAAAACTGGTTCCTCTTTCAGTAATGAGAATTTTCTTGCAACCGGATAATTCAAGCTTTTCTATGATATTACCTGCTTCCCACGGTGACATAAATTGCCCCTTTTTTACATTCACAGCCTTTTTTGACTTTGCTGCACTGACGAGAAGGTCTGTCTGTCTGCATAAGAAAGCCGGAATCTGAATAACATCAACAACTTCTGAAACCGGTCGTACCTGTACCACGCAATGAACATCAGTCAGAACAGGAACACCGATATGGTTTTTGACAGATTCAAGAATCTGCAGTCCTTTGTCCAGACCAGGGCCTCTGTATGAATGAATTGAAGACCGATTTGCTTTATCAAAAGAGCCCTTGAAAATATACGACATTCTGAATTTTT
Source organism: bacterium (assembly GCA_029552985.1). Lineage (GTDB taxonomy): Bacteria > Ratteibacteria > UBA8468 > B48-G9 > DTJG01 > DTJG01. The sequence continues at coordinate 10,803 of JAKPDB010000145.1, read as the reverse complement.
GTGTCAGGGAGTGCATGGCTTCGGCAACTTCTAACGCAAGAGATTCGCTTTCCAGCACACATGGACCGGCAATGATACACAGTTTAGAACCCCCGATCATGCAATCTCTGATACGTACAATATTCATAACTGGCTGGTATCAACCTGGTGGCCATTGCATTATCCGACCACCAAGGACATGAATATGAAAATGGTCGATACTCTGACCTGCATATCTGTTTGTGTTGATTACAATTCTGAAACCTGTTTCTGCTATTTTCATTTGTCTTGCAAGTTCTGTGGCAACACAGAGCATTTTTGCCAGAATTATGGAATTCTGGTGGTCAATGTCAAGTAAATTTATAAAATGCCTGCGTGGAATAATCAGCAAATGCACAGGGGCTTGGGGATTGATATCGTGAAATGCGATAATATCCTCGCTTTCATAAACTACTCTTGCAGGACTTTTTCCTTCAGATATTCTACAGAATACACAATCCTGATTCACACGTCTGCTCCTTTCTGAACTTTCTGATAAACCTGGATAATATCACCCTGTTGGAAATCATTGAAACCACTAATTCCTATACCGCATTCAGTATTGGTGGTAACTTCTTTCACAGAATTTTTGAATCTTTTCAAACTGGAAAGATATCCTTCAAAAACAAATTTTCCATTCCTGACAATTTTCACCTTTGAATCCCTGATTACCTTACCATCAACCACAAGACAGCCAGCGACCGATTGATTTCTACCAATTTTGAAAACCTGTTTTACAAGCGCCTGTCCCACCATTACTTCAATTTCCTGTGGTTTCATCATGCCTTCAAGCGTATTTTTGACATCCTCGATCAGGTCATATACAAGTCGGTAAGTTTTAATTTCTATTCCATGTTGTTTGGAAAGATTTTCGGCTTTTGAATCAATGCCAATGTTGTACCCGAATATAACCGCCTGTGAACATGCCGCAAGGAGTATATCTGACTCGCTCACCGAACCAAGTCCGCAATGTATTAAATTCACAGATGGTCCCTGTTTTTCTATTGAGGCCTGACTGAGTTTTTCAAGAGATGATTTAATTGCTTCTTGAGAACCAATTGAATCTGTTTTAAGAATAATTTTCAATTCCTTCAAGGTTCCCTGAATAATTTGTTTCTGAAGGTCCTCAAGAGTAAGAACTTTTTGCACCCTTTCCTGAGCGGCCTTATTTGCCTGTTTTTTTCCCTCAGCAATTCTTCGAGCATCTGCCTCTGAATTAACGACTTTGAAAATATCACCAGGTACCGCAACAGAGCTGGCACCAAGAACTTCCATAGGAGTTGATGGTCCTGCTTTTTCAAGTTTTTGCCCGTTTTCGTCAAACATTGCTCTTACCTTACCCCATGTCTCACCGCAAACAAAATAGTCCCCTGTCCGAACCGATCCATTTTGAACAAGCAAATCAATAACAGGCCCTTTTTGCTTATGAAGGTATGCTTCAAGAACAACTCCCTCACCAGGTCTTTCAGGATTTGCCTTCAACTCCATCATTTCACCCATAAGAAGAATGATTTCGAGCAATTCTTTGATATTGGCGCCAGTCACACCTGAAACATTAAGAAAAACTGTCTGCCCTCCCCATTCTTCGGGCACAAGCCCGTACTCGCTCAATTGTTTCTTCACAGCTTCAGGATTTGCATTTGGTTTATCAATCTTATTGATGGCAACAATCACAGGGACTCCAGCTGCCTTGCAGTGGTTTATGGCTTCTACTGTCTGTAATTTCACTCCTTCGTCAGCAGCCACGACAAGAACCACAATATCTGTAATTTGCGCCCCCCTGGCTCTCATTGCTGTGAAAATTTCATGTCCTGGAGTGTCGATAAAAACAATGGAACCTTCGTTCAGATTCACCTTGTAAGCACCAATCTTCTGGGTAATCTGTCCGAATTCTTTTGCAGCAACATTTGATTTGCGGATATAATCAAGTATTGTGGTCTTTCCATGGTCAACATGACCCATCACTGTTACTACAGGAGCCCGTGGAACAAGGTCTTTATCAGTTTCTATGGCAGTACCCAGAATGTAACTTTCCCTTGTCTTTTTGAATTCCACACTAACACCAATAGCATCGCATAGTTTTTTTATGTTTTCGGGTCCCAATCTATCGTTAATGGAGGCACTGATACCAATATCCGAAAGATTTTTGATAATTTCTGATGCTGAAATACCTAATTTCGAAGCAATTTCTCCAACAGTTTCTGTTCCAGTTGAAACAATGGGCTTTCCGGCAAGTTTCCTTTTCTTCATGTATTCTTTGATGGCTGCCATTTCCTGGTCTTTCAATCCACTTACATAGGTCTTGCCACTTACACCTGCATTTTCACAAATTTCAATCAATTCCTTTGCCGTAATTTTCAACTGTTTTGCAAATTGATAAACCCTCATTAGTTCTCCGATGTATCTAGTGTGCCATCTGGCTGGGTATCCTGCATATGCCTGATAGCCCTTTCAATAAGTTCCTTTGCTTCATCTTCTGAAATGCTCAACTTTTCAGAAAGCTCTTTACTATCTGCCTGAATGAGGGACTTAATTGTTTCGTATCCTGCCTTACTCAATCTTTCAGCAAGGTCTTCACTGATACCCAGCAACAAAGTTGCAGGTCCTTCACCTTCAGACCTATTCACGACAATATTCCATCCTGTTAATTTGCAAGCAAGCCTGACATTTTGTCCCTTCTTTCCAATGGCAACAAATAACTGGTCTCTATTCACCCATACCAGCGCTTCATTTTTTGCTTTATCAAAAACTACGCGTTCACACACAGCAGGAAGAAGGGCACTCGCAGTAAACTTTTCAGGGTCAGAGTACCATCTGACAACTTCAATTTTCTCTCCACCAAGTTCCTTTATTATGTTTTTTATTCTATTTGCCTTATCCCCTATACATGTTCCAACGGGATCGATTCTTGGGTCTGAAGAATCCACAGCAACCTTGGTCAGGTCCCCTGGAAATCTCGCGATTGCCTTTATTTCAACCAGGCCATCCCTGATTTCAGGTATCTCGTCCATCAGCAATCTTCTGACAAAGTCAGTTGCAGTTCTGGAGATAATGATCGGATACACACCTTTGTTTGGTCTGCGAACTTCCAGAATTAACCCTCTCACAGGGTCTCCTACATGAAACCTATCGTGGGGAAGCAAATGTTTTTGAGGAAGCAGTCCCTCTGTTCTTCCAATGGCAACAACGATATTACCTGTTTCAAATCTTTCAACGCGACCTGTCACAATGGTATTTTCAAGTTTCTTAAACTCGTTGTATATCGCTGCCTTTTCAGCTTCACGAATCTTCTGAATCAAAATCTGCTTGGCTGTCTGGGCTGCGATTCTTTCCCATGGAAAAGAAGGAGGAGGAACTTGATTGCCCTGTTCATCAATAAAATTAATATCACCGGTTTCAGGGTCGATCTTTACCCTGATATTTTCCTCAAGCGATGCCTTTTTTCTGTAAACAGAGGATAAGCCCTGTTCAAGGGACGAAATAAGAAATTCCTTGGATACGCCCTTGTTCTTTTCCCAATAATCAAGTAATGCTACTAGTTCCTTCTTCATGCTTTCATCACCTTCCATAAATTATGTTTATGCGAAAAAATATAAAGATTTTGCAGAAATCGAAGGATGTTTTTCATGATATTACATTATAAGAGGAATAAGATGGAGTGTCAAATCACATTTGTGTGATGATAAGAACATGCAGGCGATGTAGAAAAACTATCATGCATGTATTGGGAAACCTATTCAGAAACCATACCTTCAAGAGAGTAAAAAGAAGTTTCTGTTATCCTGACATTAACAATATCACCTAACTTTGCCCTGCCATGGACCTTTACGGTCCAGTCGATATCAGGAGCATCCCTCTGTGTTCGTCCCAATAAGTACTTTTCTTCCTGCTTTTCTATCAGAACCTCGACTGTTTTGCCCTGAAAAGATGATGCGATCTCTTTGCTAATTTTTTTCTGAACGCACATCAGCCTTTTATATCTTTCATTTTTCTTTTCATAAGGTATCTGGCCCGGCAACCCAGATGCAGGCGTACCTTTTTCTGGATAATAAATAAATGCGCCGAGTTTTTCAAATCTCATTTCCCTGACAAAATCCAGAAGTTCCTGAAACATATCTTCTGTTTCACCAGGAAAACCTACAATCAATGTCGTACGAAGTGCAATATCAGGAATAGTTCGTCTGATATCTTCTATCATCCTTCTGTAACCCCTTACAGGCCTGTTCATTTTTTTCAATATTTCAGGGTTAATATGTTGAAGCGGAATATCAAGATATTTACAGATTTGCGGGTGCAAACTCATCAATTCCAATAGTTCCTGATTAATTCCTGAAGGATGTAAGTACATCAACCTGATCCACGGAAACCCTATTTTTACTATATTTCTAAGTAGCTCGCATAAGCTACCTTTACCGTAGTCTTTTCCGTAGGCAGTAATATCATGCCCAACTATTACCAATTCTTTAATTCCTGAAGTAAAAAGAGATTCTGCTTCCTTCAAAATGTCTTTTTCGGAAAAACTGTAAAGAGGTCCTCTGATCATTGGAATTGTACAATAAGAACACCTGTTGCTACATCCTTCAGCAATTTTAATGTATGCATACGGAAATGTTGAAACTGCTCTCGGTAAACAATAATATTGCTGAACACCATCATCTGTATGCGTGTAAACCCTTTTGCCTGACTCAATCTCAGAAAAAATTTCAGGCAATCTTTCAATGCAGTATGGACCAATAATACCATCAATATCCTTGTCCTTCAGCAACCTGTCATGGTTTCTCGCAGGTAAACAGCCAGTCACAATCAGCTTAAATTCAGATGCCCTTTTCTTGTCTTTAAGAAAGGAAATCACCTGTCTTGCCTCATTGATTGCTGGCTTGATGAATGCGCAGGTGTTCACGATGACAAAATCGGATTCTTCAGGAATCAATGAAATTTCATATCCAGCTTCTCCAAGTATTCCGATGATTTTTTCAGAATCTACTGTATTTTTAGGACATCCAAGGCTTATGACACACAGTTTCTTCGTCATTTGTAGAAAATTTTCTCATCTGCTGTCAACATCTTTTCCATGATTGTTCTGGTCGTCCTTTGGCACCAAACCCTTGAGAATTACTCTGGGCTTGCCTTCTCTGTACGGACCCACGATACCTTCTGCTTCCATTCGTTCAATCAATCTTGCCGCTCTATTGAACCCAATCTCAAGCCTTCTCTGTAGCATAGAAATTGAAGCAATTCTTGTCTCAAGTACAATCCTTACAGCTCGTGTATAAAGTTCATCATCATCACTACCCACTGAAGCACCGGTCATAATGGCACTCTCCTGAGTTTCTGGCTGGTGTTCAAGAATTTCCATTTTATATTCAGGAGTCCCCTGAGCTTTAAGAAAATCTGTCAAAGACTCCAGTTCCTCATCGCTAACAAATCCACCCTGAGCTCTGACGGGATGGGATCTTCCTGGCGGAATAAAAAGAAGGTCTCCCCTTCCGAGTAATTTTTCAGCTCCTTTCGAATCAAGTATTGTCTGGGAATCAAATTTCGATGATACCTGAAATGCGATTCTGCATGGCAAATTCGCCTTTATAATACCTGTGATCACATTAACAGACGGTCTCTGTGTGGCAAGAATTAAATGTATTCCTGCTGCGCGCGAAAGAGCAGTCAACCTAATGATGCTATTTTCAATTTCATTTCTTGCGATCAGCATCAAATCCGCAAGTTCATCTACCACCACCACAATGTACGGAAGTTTTTCTTCAAACTGGTGATTGTATACTTCAATGTTTCTTACCTTTGCCTGCGCAAAAAGATGATAACGGCGGTCCATCTCTCTGATCAGCCATTTGAGGGAAGTCACTGCCTTCTTAATGTCAGTAATGACCGGCAAAATCAGATGTGGTATATCGTTGTAAATAACAAGTTCCACCATTTTTGGGTCTATCATCAGAAACTTCACTTCATCAGGCGATGCCTTATAAAGAATGCTTGTAATCAGCGAATTAAGGCATACCGTTTTTCCTGAACCAGTTGCACCCGCAATCAAAAGATGAGGCATAATTTTCAAGTCAGATATCACAGGTTTTCCAAGAATATTTTTCCCTATTGCCACAGTTAGTTTTGAAGGAGAACTTTGAAATTCCTTGCTTTCCAGTATTTCTCTCAAACACACAATTGAAATTTCTCTATTAGGAACCTCAATTCCTATGGTTGACTTACCCGGTATTGGTGCTACCATTCTAATGGGGCTTGCCTTCAAACTCATCGCAATGTTATCAGCCAGTTTTGTAATTTTTACCAACGGTATACCCGGTGCTGGTTGAACTTCGTACAGGGTCACCCTTGGTCCCTGGGTGAAATTAACAACCTCTCCTTCTATTCCAAAATCACTGAGGGTTTCCTCTATTACCTGGGCATAAACTCTGAGGTCTTTTTCTGTCTCCTTCTCAGGATGTTTTGCTGCTTTAAGCAATGAAAGAGGCGGCAATTGATATGTTCCGGGTTTTACAGTCACCTGCTTTTTTAGAACAGATTTTTCCTGTGGTTGAACTGTAATAACTTCTGTTGCATGGGATTCTTTTGGCTCTGGAATCGTAGTCCTTTGAGTTTGCGTTTCAGCCGTCACTTTTTCTGCTTTGTCAGGCACTGTTACCGGCTGGCCTCTTCTGGTTTTTTGTTTTACAGCTGTTTTCATTACAAAAACTGACTCAGGTCGCCATAGATTTGAAAAGGCTGACACGATGTCTTCGAAAGGAGAATAAAAAATCCTTGATGATGCAACAAATAATCCTGCACTGGTTATAGCGAGAAGGAAAAATCCTCCCTTATCCCCAAAATACGATATCACTCCATGACCTATTAATAGCCCGGTAATCCCTGCTTGCGGAAAAACAGAAGAACCAGATGTGCCGAAACCTTTTCTGATAGATTCAATAAGTCCTGTGAGAACAAAAATAAAAATTACGCAACTTATCCCTTCAAGAATCGTAAACCTTTCTCTTTTCCAGGATTTTGCCCAGGCATAAAGGAAAACAGTTACTATGCATAAATACGCCACCCAGCCAAAAAGGAAAAACATCATGGCAGAAATGTTTGCGCCAAATCTACCACCAAAATTTGTTGGTAGGGCCTTTAAGGGATATCCCATCTGGCAAAACTGAAAACAGGGATCATCAGGGCTATAAGTAATCAGGCACAAAAAGAGAAATATTGCCACTCCCAGGAGAATAATGCCAACAAATCTTGAAAGGTTTCTTTCCATCGTTTTAATTTTAACATAAAATAAATACATTGTTAACAGGGAGACCCAATGTCATTTGAAAATCAGAACAGAAGAAATTTGAAATTCGCAAGTTCATTGAAACACCAGATCAATGAAATTTTACAAAAAGAAATTTCTGATCCAAGAATTGGATTTGTAACAATTACTAATGTCAGGGTAAGTGCTGATAGAAGACATGTAACAGTTTATGTGAGCACACTGGGAAATGAAGAAAAACAGGCAGAATCTCTGAAAGGACTTGTCAATGCATCAGGATACATTAGACATCTTTTAAGTAAAAAACTTGAAACCAGATTTACTCCTGACATTGAATTTGTAAAGGACGAAAGTCCGGGTGCAAGAATTGAACAAATATTGAAAGAAATTGAACATGAAAAAGGAAAAAACCAATGAATGCTACTGAAATAAAAGAAAACCTTACAAAAATTCTAACAGAGGCAGGCATCCACTTTGAACAATTCAGTGTATTTCCTGCTGCAAAAAAAGAATTTGGTGACTTTTCCACAAATCTACTTTTTAAGTTAAAAGAATCAGGACATCACACTTCGATTGACGATTTGATTTCTCTTATCAAGAAAGACAAGTGGTTCATGGAGAATTTTGAAAAAATTGAGGAAAAAAATGGTTTCTTAAATTTTTTTCTTAAAAATACACTAATATACGGAGTCATCAATGAAATACTTACAAGAAAACAGGTATTTGGAAAATCCGATTATGGAAATAATAAAAAGGTGCTTATAGAATTCGTTAGCGCCAATCCTACAGGACCACTCACCATAGCGCACGGAAGACAGGCGGCTTTCGGAGAATCCCTCGCCAGAATTCTTTCTTTTTGTGGATGGCGGGTTACAAGGGAATATTATCTTAATGATTGTGGAAGGCAGATGGAACTTCTTGGAATTTCTTTAAAATGCCGATATCTTCAACTCAGGGGTATATGTGCTGAAATCCCTGAAGATGGGTACCACGGTGAATATCTGAGGGACATTGCAAAAAAATTGCCTGATGGCTGCGAAAACAGGGATGCCAGTTTTTTTGAAGAAATTGCAAAACAAGAAATACTCAATATGATTCAACAGGACCTTGACCAGTTCAATGTCAAATTTGACAGATATTTTTCAGAAAAAGAATTGCGCAGCAGTGGCAGGGTTGAAAAAGTCATTCAGAAACTTAGGGAAAATTCCCTTGTGTATGAACACCAAGGAGCATTGTGGTTCAGGTCCACGTTATACGGTGATGATAAAGACAGAGTTCTAATAAAAAGTGATGGTTCGTATACATATCTTGCGCCTGACATCGCTTATCATGAGGATAAAATCACAAGGGCATACGATCTTCTGATTAATTTATGGGGACCAGACCATGCGGGATATATTCCAAGAATTAAAGCAGCTGTTGCTGCGATGGGGTTTTCTCCAGAAAAACTCCAGGTTATTATTGTGCAATTGACAACGCTTTACCGTGGTAAAGAAAAAATCTCAATGTCCACAAGAAAAGGTCAGTTTATCACCCTTAAGCAATTGATGGATGAGGTAGGTCCTGATGCCACAAAGTTTTTTTTCCTCTTCAGAAGAGCAGACAGCCATCTTGACTTTGACATGGAACTTGCAAAGAAGAAAACAGAAGAAAATCCTGTCTACTATATTCAGTATGCATATGTTCGCGCAATTCATATCCTTGCTTTCGGGAAGGATAGAGGATTTGATGAAAACGAAATTCTGCATGCAGATTTCTCTCTGCTGAAAGAACCTCAGGAAATTGAAATTTTGAAAAAGATACAGTCCTTTCCGGTTATGGTTGAACATGCTGCCAAAACTCTTGAGGTTTCAAAAATTGCCCATTACATACTTGACCTTGCAGGCGTTTTTCATTCATATTATCAGAAGTTCAGGGTGGTTGACGAAGACAAAAAAATGTCCTGCGCCCGACTGGGGCTGGTGCAATGTGTTTATATAGTGATGCAAAACGGTCTTGACCTTCTTGGTATATCAAAACCAGAAAAGATGTAAAACAAACCCGTCTTGACATGCAAATTTTTTTGAGGTAATTTATTTTTGTATGCCGACAAAGAAAGAAATTACAACAATTATCCAGAACATAGGACTCTGGAACAAGCAGGCAATTGAGAAAGCCCTGCAGGAACAGGAAACTACCGATAGGCCTTTAAAAGAAATATTCCAGAACATGGGGCTTTTGCCTTTTGGAGATATACCCGCAACTTTGTTTTTTCAGCTCGGTATTGTTCAGCAAAATTTGCCACTTCGCGAAATTCCTCCTGATGTAATAAATCTGATATCTCCTTCGTTTGCAAAAAAACACAGAATCATACCATGGGAAATCCGGGAGGATGGAAAACTTGTGATTGTAACTGATGACCCCATCAACATCATAGCCAGTGATTATTTCAAAAAAAATCTTAATGTTCCTTATGACATTGAAATCATTGTTACTTTTCCAAATGAAATAGATCAGCTCATAGCAAAATATTTTGAGCAACAGGATATTGAAGACCTATCAAGCATGCTTCAGGAGGTTGGAAGCGCTGATACGATAGAAACACTTGAGGATGAAGAAATCACCACTGATGAAGACGAAGAAGCCCTTGCGCTTCAGGCACCTGTTGTAAAAATTGTAAATTTGATTTTTGTTGAGGCGCTGAGGAGAAGAGCAAGTGATATTCATCTGGAACCACTGGAGAAAAAGTTCAGGGTGAGATTTAGAATTGACGGTGTCCTTTATGAGGTTGTGAGCCCCCCAAAAAGAGTTGAAAGAGCTGTCATCGCCCGCGTCAAATTGATGGCAAAAATGGACCTGGCAGAAAAACGGCTTCCCCAGGATGGCAGAATCATGCTTGACATAGGCGGAAGACCAATAGATTTTCGTGTATCAACACTCCCAGGAATTTATGGAGAAAGTGTTGTTCTCAGAATTCTTGACAAAACAAAGGCGCTGAAAGACCTTGAGCAACTTGGATTTATGGAAGATGACCGCAAAATGTGGGAAAATCTTTTAAAATATTCTGGTGGAATTTTACTTGTTACAGGTCCTACAGGGAGCGGAAAAACAACAACCCTTTATGCGTCCCTGAAGAAACTCAATACTATTGACAGAAAACTTATGACAGTTGAGGAACCTGTGGAATATCAAATCCCTGGCATCAATCAAACACAGGTAAAACCTGAAATAGGACTAACATTTGCCTCTGTATTACGCGCGTTTTTGAGACAATCACCTGATGTCATCCTGGTTGGAGAAATCCGTGATTTCGAAACTGCTGATATTGCTTTGCGCGCTGCGCTCACAGGACACCTTGTATTTAGCACACTTCATACAAATGATGCACCAAGTGCTATTACAAGGTTAATTGATCTTGGAGTACCGCCGTTTCTTGTTGCATCATCAGTTCAGGGCGTTATGGCACAGCGACTTGTCAGGGTACTCTGCAAATTCTGCAAGCAACAGATTGAACCAGATGAACAAATGAAAAAAGCATTAAAAATACAGGA
>JAKPDB010000130.1 GCA_029552985.1 bacterium | reverse complement strand
TTTGTTCCATACGATATTGTGTCAAAGTATTCTGAAAGGGTTGGAAGGGTTACAAAAGAACAACTGACCAAAGTTTTGGAAAACTTTGAATTGTTGAAGGATATAGCAAATGGGAAATATGCAAATGAGACAACTTCTGGGATCCCATCTGTAGATTTTGGAGAACTAAAAGAGACGTATTATCGATTGGAAAATGATAGAATTGTTGGTTTACTGAATTTTGCCAGGTATGCTTCTGACAACAAGATTAAAATCAATTTCTTGGATTACTTCTCAAAGGAATATTTCGTAGTTCCTTCTTTCGGTATGTTGAGAGCTCAAGGGCAACATACTATCAGAATAGAAAATGCAGTAATGAAGTATGACGAATTGAAAGGCACATTGGAGATGTTTATCGCCGATGAGTACATTGGAAAATTCGGCATTGTTGAGTTTAATGGTAAGGTACTCTATGCAGGTGTTTTTTCAAAGATGATCGAAGTTTTCAACGTGCCATCGTTGCCGATAAGTGTAATTAAGGATAATCTTAAGCTTCAATTAAATGATTGAGGCTCGGAATCGATAGTATAGATAGAGGTGGTTAGTTTGTTCAAATGGTTGCTCGAAGAAGATAAGCAAAAATATGTCACATTTTTGGAGGCTGGTGCAATAAGTCTCGATGAGTTTATAGATGATTTGATAAGTATAAGAAAAAATGACGCCTCGAAATGTGCAGATATGGTCTTTTTGGTAGTTAGAAAAGCAATTTCTGAAAAGTTTGTTGATATAAATAAGTTTGGAAAGTTGCTTGGTATACATCCAGAGCAAGCTCTTGAACTTTTGAGAGCTGAGTACAAGCTGGTGAAATTTCCAGTTGTGTCAAAGGATAAGGCATTGTCTAAAATTGCGTATGCATTGGTGTTCAATGATGACATTGGATACACAAATCTTTCTCACCAGCAGGCATCTATCGATGTTATACGTAAGCTTGGAGGCAAGAATTTCTCGGTTGTTTTTGATACGATGTTTTACGATGAATCTTTCATGCTTGCGGTTGCTGTTGGTGCATTTTCAAAGAATGTGCCAGAAAATCTTGTATTTACAGGAAAGATAGGTGAACATCGCAATATTTTGCCAGTAAACTCTGTGAATGAAAAGGAAGAGATTGCAAGAAGTGAAAAGCTTACTCTGATCTCACCACTTGATGCAAAGCATATTGACGATGTGATAATGCTCCTAAATGCACAAGGAGCGAGTGTACCTGTTTTTTATACATATCAAGATAATGATGATGCGGAAAAGAAGTATGAGTCGTTCATTGAGTTTGTTTCTTCTGTCCAGAGCAATTGCATAGATGGTTCTGATATAAGATTGGCAGAGAAGATTTTTGGCTTTTCAACTTTGTTGAAGTACAAGAAGTTGGACTTTTCTGATTGGAACAAATTAGCAATAGAGGGTGGAGATAATCTGAGGAAGATTGCAAAGGCTGGTTTCATACCAAATCTTGCTTTTGAAGGACCAGGGCCATTGGCTATGGGTGTTGGTATTAGGTTTGGCGCCCAGTATCCAATTTTGGTTTATCACAAAGTGGCACAAGG
>JAKPDB010000113.1 GCA_029552985.1 bacterium | reverse complement strand
ATACATGAATATCGTTGAAACCATCGGAGTTATTCCAAATACATTGTAGGTTAATCGTAAAAGAACATAAACACCAAGAGATTTGATAATTCCTCCTGCAAGAAGCGCAGACACAGGCGCTGGTGCTGACATATATGCATCAGGAACCCACCCATGGAATGGAACAAGCGCCGATTTTGTGCCGAAGCCAACAAGGAAAAGGACAAAAGCAAACATCACCATAATATCATTGTTGCCACCGGAATACAACATTTGAGATATATGAGCCATATTCAAAGTTGCAAATTTTCCGTACATCAGAACAATGCCAAAAAGAATCAGATTGGAAGCAAGAAGATTAATAACGAGATATTTGAAACCAGCTTCAAGATCTTTGTTACTGCAACCAAACCCCACAAGAGCATAGGATGAAACAAGAGCAAGTTCAAGAAATATAAAAACATTGAAAATGTCACCAGATAAAATGGCCCCGTTCATTCCTGTCATGCACAGAAGCAATAAGGAATAATAGCGAAGTTTGGAGGTATAAAATCTCTCAATGTATTCAACAGAAAATAGCGTCACCATAAATCCTATAATGTTTACTATAACCAGCATCATACAGCTGAAACCATCCAGAACCAGGACTATTCCATAGGGAGCAGGCCAGTTGCCTATTTTATACACAACCTCACGATTTAATGTCAGCAAAGAAAGCAAAAGCAAGGAAAATGTGGTCAGATTGGCAATAATGTCAGGAAACCACTTTGCCCTTCTGCTCACAACAGGGATAAAAAACGCCACTGCTGCCGGCAAAGATAAAAATAACGAAAGATTATTCATAAATCATTCCTAATGTTTCAACTTGTTCATTTCTGTTATATCAAAAGTTCCATATTTCTGATAGAGCCGTATTGCAAATGCAACCATCAGTGCCAGAATTCCAAGTCCGATAACGATTAAAATAAGCACCATTGCCTGCGGCAATGGGTCAACAGCGTTTCTTACCAGCATATCAGAGCTCATACCTTTCCCCAGAACAGGCGTGATTCCATCTTTTTTCCATCCAAGAAGAATTAAAAACAAATTGACGCTGTGTTCCATAATTAAAAACCCCAAAATAATCTTCACAATGTTTTTCTTGCACGTTACCCCATATAAGCCCACGAGAAATAAGACAAAACACAGTGTATAAATCATTGACTCTCACCTTTCTTTATATCAAAAAATTCTGTTGAAATCAGTTTTCTTTTTCCATCCGTGTCAACAACCCTTCTCACCGCAAAAATAATAAACACCATAAATAAACCAGCACCGATATTAATTGCCATCAAAAGATTATAAAAAGGGATAACCCCTGCGCTGAAAAGTCGAAAATTTGCCGAAGGATACATTTTCTCAAGGAAGTTTTCAAAAAAGTTGCCACTGTAAAAAACGCCCAAACTGGCAATTAACAAAAATAAAAGAGCCGCAACGCAATTAAGAACGTAAGCAGTGGTTTTACCAAGGAATTTTAACACAACATCCTTTCCAAAAGCAAGGGTCATCAGTATGAATGTGCAAGCAAAAACGACCCCCCCTGAAAAGCCGCTTGCAGGACTTATATGTCCATACAGAGTAAGATAAATACCAAAAAGAAAAATCAATCCCATAACTGCTTTAGCAGTATTCTTAACAATTAAACTCATACCTGGATATTTGTTATCTGTCTTCATTACCATCACCTTTACCTGTTTTCTTTCTTCTGCTCTGTACCCTCATGATTGCGAACGCGCCCCATATCCCGGCGAATAACACACACAATTGTCCAAATGTGTCAAGACCCCTGTAATCAAAAAGGATTGCTGATAGTATGTTGTTTGCGCCTGTTTCCTGAAATCCACAAGCAAGGTATCTGTTAGACGGCGCTTCAGGCAGTTGAGATATTGCAGGATTACCAAAGTCAAAAAGATTATTAAACGCTTTGATACCAAACAAAAATAAAACGAAAATTAAGGCAAGTGTTATCGTAAGTCCAAAAAATTCTCTATCGCCGTCAATCGTGATAAGGTCGTGCCTGATTGTTGCCCTGATCAGGATAATAATTGTTAGAACTTCAACAACAAGTTGCGTGCTGGCGATATCAGGAGCACCAACAAACAGGTAGCATATACTGGCAACACTGCCAATCGCTCCAATAGATATCACTGCTGACAGCAAGTCAGTTGTTTCAAGAGCAATAATTGCTCCTATAATCATGAAAAAAATCAGCATGCTGATAAGCGTTTCTATCATTTCTCATCTCTCCAGTTTGCAAATTCTTACATCGCTCACCATCTGATAAAAATGTACAAAAAAACTAGGGTTCCGAATAATATCCAGGTCAAATATGTGCCAAGTATTCCAGTATGAATTACCCTGAAACCCTCAGTGAAATATAAAACTGTTGACTTCAGCACTTCATAAAGATCTGTAATTTTTTTCTCGGCTGCGACATACATCGTTTTTAAAAATCTCGTATCTCTGATGACATTGTAAAATTCTGTTCCTGATATCCTCATTTCTTCTTCCTGCTTTTCCCCTCCAATAAATACAGGCGCAATCCTTCTTTTCCTTGGCATAAACATCGGATAAATTACAAACCCGAGTATTATGCCCGCAATGATTAAAAGTAGTGGAAGTTCCAGATTAAGTATATACTCCATATTGTCAATTCTCATAATCGGCAGGAAAAATTTTGAAAGGGGTATCTGGAAATAAAATAAACCAAAACACAGACATAATAAAGATAAAATCGTTGCTGGAACAAACATTGTCCAGTGAACCTCTTTAATATCCTTTTTCTCAATACTTGCGGATTTTTGACCAAGGAAAACAGCATGAATAATTTTCATAAAACTTGCCAGTGTCAAGCCACTACCAATCAAAGCCATTACAATCCACAAAATCCAAGATGGCTCACCACTTTTCCCTGCTTCAACCAATCCCTGATAAATCATCCATTTTGAAAAAAATCCATTAAATGGTGGTATGCCACTAATTGCAAAAGAAGCAAAAAGAAAACTGACAAATGTAATGGGCATCATACCTGCCAGACCACCAAGTTGATCAAGGTCTGTGGTTTTTGTTTTCTCTTCCACTGACCCTGCACCAAGGAATAGACAGCACTTATAAATCGCGTGATTAAGCATATGAAACAGGCCTCCAACAACTCCAACAGAATTTGCACTCGCAATACCAAGCACCATGTATCCGACCTGACTTACAGCGTGATACGCAAGAAGTTTTTTCATATTATGTTGAATCAGCGCCATGAAAACCGCGCATACGATTGTCAAAGCACCTACCAATCTCAGTAAGAACCACATGGTTTCATGATAGGAAAACATATTTAGACAAACCCTTGCTAGTAGATATATTCCAAGCAGTTTATCAATTGAAGCAGGAAGAAAAGCCATCACAGAAACTGGCGCATTTTCAGCGATCTCAGGTATCCAGCTATGAAACGGCATTGCTCCTGCCTTTGTAAAAGCAGCGATCACGAAACTTAGAAAACCGCATGCGGCAAGCGCCCTATCAATTTCTATATGCATTTCAGTGATATTCAAAACTCCGGTTAAGACCCATACAATTGCAATACCAAGTATCAGGAATGAATCGCTTCCACCAACCATAATAAACGTCTTTTTCGCCGGGTATGCTGCATCCGAACCACCAAGATTTATCATCATATAAAGAGTGATCGCAAGAATTCCCCAGAACACTGCCATCAAAAGTAAATTGTTTGAAACACTAACGCCAATTCCTGAAGCGACTGTTAATAACAAAAACCCGTAGTACCTATTGAGAAAATCAATCGTCAAATTATAACTGTACAAACTGATAATCAATCCAAAGAAACTTACCCCAAGAAGTGTGAAATTTGTTAAACCGTCCCAAACAAATAAATTTCCTGTTAAAGCCGGTATTTTATCAAAAAAGTAAACAAAATAGCCAAACAAGACAAGGCACACATCAAACGCAATAGCCCACATCAAAGTTTTCCACTTATCAGGCAAAAGTAAACAGAACAGTCCTGCGATAAACGGTATCCCGATAAAATAATAAACCATTATGTCCATTATTTTTCCTTAAAACCAAGTTGCTTCTTTATCTTTCTTGTTTTTTCCTGAGACAATTTCATCAAATCTTTTCCATCAAAAAGTTTTTTCCTGGTATCGGCATCATACACAGTAATAGCTCTTTCAGTACAGCAATAGCAAGGGTCAATGCCTGCAAGAATAATTGTCACATCAGCAATGGTTTCTCCAATGCAGCTTGCTTTAAATGTCGGAATATTCACATAACTGGGCGCTCTAATTTTGTGCCTTACAGGACGGCTTGTTCCATCGCTTCTTACATAATGATAACACTCGCCCCTTGGCGCTTCGTACCGACCTATTCCTTCTCCGGATGGAATATAACGAACCTCAATTGCTATGTCACCCTTTATTTTTTTCAATCTTACAAGAGATTGTTCGATAATTTTTATAGATTCAAAGCATTCAAGCAACCTAACAACTGCTTTCGAAAAGACATCACCGTCCTGGCAGGTAATTACCTTCCATTCAACGAGATTATACGCAGCATGCGGGTTATCTCTTCTTACGTCAATATCAACACCTGAAGCTCGCGCAACTGGACCAACAGCGCCATAGTCCTTAATATCCTGTTTTGTCAATACTCCCACTCCTTTAAGCCGCGCTGCAAGAACAGGATCATCAAGCACTGCACCAGTAAGCATTTCAAGTTTCCCTTTTAATTCATCAAGAATCTTCTTAATAATGTCGATATCTTCATTTTCAATATCGCGTCTGACTCCACCAATCTTCATCATTGCATAATGGTTTCTATTTCCGGTCACCATTTCCATTATATCAAGAATTGGCTCCCTGTACTTCCAAGCCCACATAAAAACCGTATTATAACCGAGAAAATGCCCTGCAAGGCCCACCCATAGTAAATGACTGTGCAATCTTTCAAGTTCGCCAACAATACTGCGAATATATTTTGCCCTTTCTGGAATTTCAATTTTTGCAAGGTCTTCAACAGCATTGCAATAAGCAATTGGATGAGATGTTGAACAGATACCGCATATTCTTTCTATCAAAAAGGTCACCTGGTCCCAGTGTTTGCTTTCAGAAAGTTTCTCAATCCCTCTGTGATTATAGCCAGCCATCCATTCAATATCCACCACTCGTTCACCGTCGCAATAAAGAGCAAAATACTCTGGTTCCTCAAAAAGAGAATGATATGGTCCAATTGGCACAATAACTTTTTTCATTGTTCTGCCCTGCCTGGACTATCCTTTCTTAAAGGATAAAATCCTTCTGGAAATTCATCTGTTAAAAATCGTTTCAGCCCTGGATGATTCAAAAATTTAATACCAAGCAGTTCATACATTTCCCTTTCTATATTCAAAGCGCCCTTCACAATTGATGTAATTGATTCAATACAGGGGTTATCTCTGTCAATAAAAACTCGCAATGAAATCACAATACCATCAGAATCAAGAGAAAAATGATACAAAATTTCCATATCTTTTAGGTTGTCAATTCCAGAAGCAGTAATAAAACGAGCATCTAAATCGTGGAAAATAAATTTTACAACATCAATCAAGTCTTCTTTATCTATTTCAAGATAGACCCGTTTTTCATTATGGAAAAAAACACTCTTTATTTTACTTTTGAATTTTTCCTTCACTTGTTCAATAATTTCCATATTTCCTCACTTAATTTTTTCAAGCAATTTCACGATACCAGCAATCATTGCTTCTGGCTTTGGCGGACACCCTGGAATATAAACATCGACCGGAATAATTTTATCAATAGGTCCTGCCATCTGGTATCCTTCCTTAAAAATTCCTCCTGTGCAGGCGCAGGCGCCAATCGCAACAACAAAACCTGGCTTTGGCATCTGTTCATAGAGTTTTTTTATCCTTTCTGCATTTTTAATGGTCCCTATCCCTGTTACAAGCAAGACATCAGCATGTTTCACACTTCCCACAAGAACCATTCCAAATCTCTCAATATCAAACCTTGGAGTAAGACAATCAAGAATTTCAATGTCGCAGTTATTGCACGAACCTGTTGAAAGATGAAACACAAAGAGTGATTTTTTTAATGCCTTTGTTTTTAGGTCAATCGCCACATTGTTTCTCCTTTAAAAACCTGCCAGAGATAAAATCAATGCAAAAAAACCAAGTATTGTCAACCAGCCCCATGAAAATCTTAAAATCTGATCTGTTCTCAACCTCGGGTTTGTATTTTTAATCAAAACAATGAGCAAAAGCACAAGCAAGTACTTTAAAATCCCTGTGATCAGGTTGTGAAAACCGCCCAGAAAGTAAATCACAAAAAATGTGACACCCACTGATAATAAAATCCACTTTGTCAGCTTGAACATTGCCAAAAGCACTCCAGAGTATTCAACAAATGTGCCGCCTGCGATTTCTGTTTCTGCTTCAGAAACATCAAAAGGGACATAACCCAGTTTTCCCTGAAAGGCAAGCAGTCCTACAATAAAAGCAATGAGGCCTGAAATATACCCCACATTTATCTTATACATCATTTGATAGTTCATAATTTCGGATATCTGAGCAGAGTGATATTTAACCACAGGAACAAGCAGTGCCAGAATAAATGGCAGTTCATAACTCAAAAGTAGCCGCAGTTCTCTTCCTGCTCCAACTGAAGCAAGAACATTTCCACTTGCTGCCCCTGCCAAAAAAATTGTAATGGAAGGAATCATCATCAAATAAATAAATATGAACAGATCCCATCTTGCAGGTTTATAAAAAATTCCGGAAAGCAAAACTGCGCCTGTAATTACCACTGAAATAATTCCTATCGCAGGCGAAAGAAAAAACAAAAATTCATTGGCTCTATCAGGTATCACAGTTTCCTTCCCAGTTAGTTTCAAAAAATCAGCAAAATTCTGCCACCATGGTGGGCCAATTCTCCACTGCAATCTTGCTGTAATCTTTCTATCAAGCCAGCCGCTTATCATTCCGGATATTCCGAAAATTACAAAACTTCCCAGAATTAATAAAAAAATTTTTATGATGTCCACAACTATTTCTCTTGTATCTGGTAAATTTCAAGCCAGTTAATCACTTTTACAATAATGTGCTGTCCAATTGTATGAAGATTTTTCATTTCTTTAAGTTGTTCGTCATCCACAACTTTCAGCGCACCATAAGGACAACTTTTTACACATATAAATCTATCTTCTTCATTCAATCTATTTCCCATGCAAATATCGCATCTTTCTGTCAGATACTGCAAAATGTCAACTGGTATTGTCCCAAAAGGACACGCAAGGGCACAACTTTTACATGAAATACATAGAAAATTTGACCGCCTGATAATACCGTTTTCTCTTTCCAAAGCATTGTTGGGACAGGCATTTACACAGGGATAATCATCGCATCGTCTGCATGCAAAAAAGAAAGCAATTTCCTCCCTGACAGCTGTAATACCATTGTTTGCAGGATGAAATACATAACTGCACTTTACTACGCACCCAGGGCATCTGTTACAAATTTCGTAATCAATAAAAAGTTTTTTCATTTATGCCCATACTCCTGGTTCATTTTTTATCGAATCATAGGTAAATACTGGCCCATCCTTGCATACAAAATAAGGACCTATCAAACAATGCCTGCAATGACCAACTGCGCAGTACATTTTTCTTTCCATTGAAAGATAAATCGCACTATCTTTGTATCCGATATCAAGAAGTTTAAGTGTAACAAACTTCATCATAACAGGAGGTCCGCAAACAATCGCCACGCTATTTGATACATCAACATCAAGATGATCAAGGGTTTTTGTAACAAGGCCTTCTCCGAATTTCCAGTTATCATCTTTGCTGTCAACTGTGATCCTGAAAGAGATTGGAAATTTTTCCGACATTTTAAGCCACTCATTCAATATGAGATTTTTATAAATGTAATCAGCAGGCGTTTTTGCTCCACAACAGAACACAATTCTTTTGTATTGTTCAACCGTCCCAATAAGTGCATAAAACAACGCGCGAATTGGCGCAAGTCCCACTCCACCACCCACAAGTAAAACCTCTTTTTTTGCAAATTTATCAAGGGGATATGGCTTGCCATATGGGCCTCTTATGCCAACAACATCTCCTTTTTTCAGTTTATGAATGGCATCAGTCACAAGTCCTGTTCGCATCACAGTCACCTCAAGTTTATCACTCACGAAAGGCGATGAAGACGGAGTAAATGGCGCTTCTCCAATGCCAGGAACTGTAAATGAAATGAACTGGCCTGCCTGAAAAGTAAATTCTTTTTCTGGAATCAATACCACTGTTTTGATTGTCGGAGATTCTTCAATCACATCTTCAACAATACATTTCAATGGCTTATAGATATTTGAGTGATTCATACTTTACATCCTTACCTGTTTCCTCAAAAAGTGCATCCTCAAAAACACAGGAAAGCACCTTTCTCTTGTCAATCTTTCCAGGACATCCTGCAATGCATCTACCACAGCCAGTGCAACCTATCTTTCCAAAATTTTCAACCATGTATTGATACTTACATGCCAATCGATTCCTGTATCTCTCCCATAGTAACGGCCTTGGCGAAACACCCGATGCCATCCTTGCATAGCCAGGCAAAAGACAAGAATCCCATATTTTTGCTTTGACAAAATTCTCGTTTCTGCTTATATCTTCAAGCAAAAAACATACGCATGATGGGCAGACATTGGTGCAACTGCCGCATTGAACACAATTTTTCCAGACCATTTCCCATTTTTTTGAATCAAACTGGGCTCTAAATTCTTCTGAAATTTTATTCGGTATGTGAAATTTCTCGTTGTAATTCAAAATCTTTGTTGAAACACCTTCTCTTATTCTTTTTCTTTCCTCGAGAACAGATTCTGTGGCGTTTTTCAAAAAAGATTTATCCCCTAACAGAATCTCGCCTTTCTCAGAACCAACGTCAACAACAAATCCACTTTCAAGTTTCGTCAAATTCAGGTCAAAACCATCTTCAGGATACGGATTTAAACCAAGTGATTTACAGAAGCAAACTGAAAGTGGTTGGGTGCAATCTATTGAGACGATAAAAGTATTCTGTCTTCTGGAAATAAAATTCGGGTCTCTGTAATCACCCTCAAGGAAAACGTTGTCCAGAATTTTCAATCCCCGTAAGTCGCAATTGGCAGCGCCAATAACAATGCTTTTCTTAGGATTGGCAATTTCAGGAACAATTCTTTCTTGAAATGGGTGAAAGAAAAATTTTAGCGGTTGAATTGTCCTTACTGCACCAATGACAGCGTCATCGATATTTTCTGTTGACAGCGGCTCATACAATAAATGTTGATTTCTCAAAAACGGGGCAGAAACATTATAATCCCCAAGCCATCGACTGATGAAATTTTCTATTTTGTTGTTCTCAATAAAATATGTTTTCATATAACTTTGTGAAATTAATCACTAACTTGGTCAAAAAATTAAAAAAGTTTCAATAAATATATCACAACATTTTTTTTTGTCAAGTGATGCAAGTAACAGCCGTATTCTACATTTGATAGCAACCAAATCTTATCTAAATTTTGTATTTTTCTTTGCCTCAGAAATAATTCTCATGACTTCAAGCGCATGTTTCCATGTAATTGGAAATGGCTTATTATTTCTGATAGATTCATACAGATAATCCCATATCAAGTGCATCTCAACCTTCAACCGGGGATTAACCTTCATCGTTTTTTCAACCCACACAAGTTTCTCAGCAGAACCAAAACCCATTCCAGGGGTTCCAGGGTTAGCTTTCAATTCGGGCAAACGTACTTGTGGGTCAAGATAACGAAGTTTGATTTCACTACCACTACATTCAAGAGCGCCCTTAGTACCCAGAACAAGATATTCTGGCTCTGATATCGCTGCGCCACCACTGATTTCAAGGTCAACAACTCTTTGATTTTTTCCTTTAAGAATTATGTGAATATGGTCTTCTGCATCACCAGCAGCAGCAATTCTTTTTAAGTCACTCCACATTTCCTTCACAGGTGATTGAAGAAAACATAATGCGTGGTCAACAACATGTGGACCCCAGTTAAGCAATAATCCTCCTCCATACTTCTTTAATGTTTGCCAGTCATTCCGACGATTATAATTATTCCGATGAAGTTTTATTTCAAAAACCTCTCCCAGAATTCCTGAATCGATAATTTCTTTAATATGCTGGAACGCTGGGTCAAAGCGCCGGTTATGACGAACAAATAATTTTTTCTTTTTGCTGGCAGGCAATCTATCAATTTTCAATGCTTCCCTGTAACTGGTCGCTATCGGCTTTTCAAGAAATACATATTTATTTGCCTTTAAAGCCATGATTGCATGTTTTACGTGGTCATTAGAACGGCTTGCGACATCGACCAGTTCAACATCAGGGTCATTAATCAGCTCTTCAACTTTCTTATAAACTTTGCATCCATATTTTTCAACAAAACGTTTTCTGAATTCATCTACAATATCGCAACCGGCAACAATTTTAAATTTATTTTTAAAATTATCCAGTTCAGAGCAATGCATACCCCAGCCAGCCCTACCCAATCCTATAATTCCAACGTTAATTGGATTATTTTTCATTTCACTCTCCTATTCAAAACCCTGCCCGTTTAAGATAATTTCTGCTCTTTGCAAGGTCTATCAAAGGATCCTGAAGATGCGTATCCTGCTCCACAAAAACCCATCCATCATATCCACATTTCACTAGTTCTTCCATAACCTTGATGTTATCAAGCCCAATATTGCCTGCCCCAAGTTCGCAAAATCTTCCTCTTTCTGTCCATTTATCCAATCCAATTTCTGGTTTCAAAACCAGCCAATCCTTCAAATGCACTGATACCAGCCGATTTCCATATTTTTTTACGACTTCAACAGGGTCCCCGCCTGCAGCAGCAAGATGCGCTGTATCAAGAATCAATCCACAATCAGGGCACCTTCTCAAAAATTCTTCAAGTTGCTCCTGAGTTTCCACAAGGGACCCAAGGTGATTATGAAGCCCAACGCAAATACCCCACTTTTTGCAAATCGCAACCTGATGATTTACCTGCCTGCAAAAAACGTCAAATGTATTGCCAGTAACCGCTGTCCACACATAATTCTTGCCAAGCGCAGACGTCCATTGAATCGATGCCTGCGGAGTAGGACCAAGACACGTCGCAAAATCCATACCCAGTTTTTTGTAAGTCGCTGAGCGAAAGAGTGCCTCTGAAGGACTACTGGCAATAAGTCGTTCAGTTCCCTGATAACCTATTTCCTTTAAGCCTATCAGACGCTGTTCAATATCAAACAATCCTCCATCCCACACATTCATACCATAGTCAGCAACCCCAATTTTCATTTTGCTTTCCTCCTTTGAAAAAAAATTATAGACCGTATTACAGTCTTATATTATACGCAATAATGCTTGGAAAACAACAAAATGAGAAACAAATGGGGGAAATGGAGATAAATTTTAATCCCAATTTATTCTGAGTTAATCCTGATGCAGTCAAATTTTTCGAGGTTCTTTAGTTCAATCTGATAAGCGTCAACTGAAACCTTTTTAAAGGAACATTTTGAGAAAACTGATGAAACGGATTTTATGTTTTCCTGTTCCGGTGAAAAAGCAATTTTTACATTTTTAAGATTTTTTCCTGTGTAATTGATCAGAAAAATCACATAGCCAGTTTCTGACTTTCTCAATACTGTTTCAACAAGAGGTTCACTACAAACAACAGGGCTTTTTACACCTGAAAGAAAATATCTGAAAATTTCCGGAATTTCATTTTTAAATGAAGTGGGCACAAAACCCTGAAGTTCATCAACTCCACCTCTTCCATATGGTTTGACAGGTATTGCTGGCTTGAAGTAAGTTGGTCCTGGAAGAAAACCCATAATAATTGCCTTTCCTTTTCCATAAGAATTCTCAATGCACGCTGGTTCTCCATTTTTGTAACTGGCAATCACCTTCCCTGGACCCGGTTTAAAACTCTGTCTGTATCCATAAATATCAAATCCAATTTTTCTGTTACCAATGTGATTAAAAATAACGAAATCAAGTGGTTTTGCGTGCACAAGTTCAAGCTTTGGTCTTAAAGCAAGCACTTCCTTTTGTAATTTTGCATCTGTAATTCCAAATACATCCATCAGGATATTCAATGGTTTATTGTAATTGTCGAAAAGCCCGCCACCTGCAACAGAAATCAATGTTCCGCCCTGCTGTACCCAATTTTTTAATGCCTGCGCAGCAGCTGGTTTCAGATGGTCTGCTACCAGTATAAAAACATCGTAATTTTTCAAGTACCCCTCGATGAGATCTTCTTCAGAGAGTATATCAACAGGATATTGAAGGTGTCTTAATATCAAATACAGGTTCTGCCTTTCCTGTGGATAAACGCAATTTCCACAGAGACGACTGTTTTCTGGTTTCAAAGAAAGATCCCAGATGTCTGTACTCGAAGACCAACCAATGGCAATTCTTGCTGGCACAAGTTTTGAATTAACAATGTCGTCCTCAACCTTGCTGAGTGTATAACTGACCTTTTTTATACTCTTCATCACATCAGGGCATCCAATAAATGTGCATTCCATAATCCAGCCAAAGTAATAGTAATGAAGCCACTTAAAATCCTGTGTATACATGGGATAACTGGCAAGTTCGACATAATCACCTGTATAACCGCGATTACCATCTGCAATCAAATATGAACCCATCGGACAATTGTAGTATTTACTCAATGCCCTTGCAAGCGCTGCTTCATATGACTGGGTTTGTGGTCCAATGTAATCTGGAGTTCCACCCCATCCCCAGGAAATTTCACTTGAAAATTCAGTAACCCCTCTTTCTCTGAACAACAAAAATGGGTCGTCTCCCCTTGCAAGAACTGGCATTGAGCCAGTTGATGGATAGAAACTTCCTGAATTGGTTCTTGTGCCTTCTGGAAAGTATTTTTCTATCAATTTTGTTGCCATGGCGTTCAATCTTGCAAATATCAAAGACCTGAAACGATTCTGGTGATAAAACGCAATATCTGAATCTTTTTCTACATCATCAAAAGTCAGGCCCTCAGACTTCAAATAATCAATATATTTTTGTTTAAGCCCATCATATGTCATCAAGGTTTCAAAAGAAGGTGGACCAGACTCTTCAATCAACTTTATTCTAAATGGAATTTTTCTTCCAAGAGTTTTTTCAGTATCCTGGGCAATTTTTTTGTATCTTTCTTCAAGAGCAGTAAAATTGCCCTGGTAACATTCCTTTGTCATATGCGCATTTTGCAATGTTAAAGCGCCTGTTGTTGTGTCAAATCCTTTAAGTGTGGGGTTCACCCCAAAAATTTCTGGCTGGCTACTATATGCAGCAGCATTTGCGCCACAGGCAATCGCAAGGTCAAATTGTTCTTTCAAATACTTTTGTCCAAGACCAAATGCTATCAGAAGTTTTTTCGCAGGATTTCCTGAAATTTTATAGTCATCCAGGATTTTCTTTTGTTTTTGCAAAATCTCTTCTACTGTTAGGGCTTTGCTCTTACCGAGAAGTCCTTCCTCATATCTTTGTTTTCCAATAGCAACAATTACAGAACAATTTTGTTCAGGCTGATTTAATTCAAGTTTCTTAATGATGTTTTCTATCCTTTCACTGGCAATTTCAACAATAACTTTTCCCTCTCCCTTTTTAGAAATAGTAATTTCAGGTGGCATCACAGTTGATACCAGTATTTGCTGCCAGTTAGTGCTTTCTCCTGAATTCAGCATTTCTCCTTTCTTTGGCTTTTCCTTTGACAATCTATCCTTTAATGCATAATAAAGTTCCCTTGGACCTTTGTAATAACCAATTAAATAACATGATGTTTGAATACTTACACTGGATGAACCTTCAAAAGAACTTATTTTAATATAAAGAGGTTTCTTGAATTTTGAAATAATTGGCGGTTCAACAGGACCTCGCCAGTTCCAGTCATTGCCTGGAACAATGGAAAGATCGTCAGTAATGTACACAAGGTCAATTACTCTTTTGGCAGCAGGTTTTTCATTGATATCTTTTGAAATCACTATTTTTGCCTGGCCCTTTTCAAGATCTACTTCCATGCCCTGATAACAGAAATCAGTATTGTGCCAGAACCATGCAAGTTGCTCTGTATAGCCCTTGTTAAATGGAAAGTATTTCTTGTCGCTTTTTCTGCCAAATACCTGTTCTGCCTTCACTCTGCCATTCTGAATAATTGATATTTTGAAAACAGAACCAAAACCATAACAACTTTCATATCTCACCCACAGATTGTATTTTTTCGTTTCAGGAATTTCGATGTCTTTTGTGGCAGCTGCTGGTGCTTCGGTCTCGTCTGCTATGATTAAATTCAAGCTCCATATATTTGGTTGTGATGGAAAATAACCTCCTGCAACAATTCTCCAGCCATTTGCAAGTTTAAAATGTTCTGCTTCAATTGGCAATTCAAATCCTATTGCAATGCCTCCCCAAATGAATAAACACATAGTAAAAATCATATATATCTTCTTCATTTACTGTCCTTTGTAAATTTTATGTTTTTGGCGCCAAAATCAGATTTTGTCAGTTCTTTGATTATTTTATATGCTGAATGACCGGTGTCAAATTCTGGAAACCCTGGCCTTTTCTGAATAAACGAGATAATATCTACTTTGCAGGGCCGTCCATCAGGATAAAGTTCTAACCATACCAGTGGCGCAATTTTGGTAAATCCGCCAAGATTCCAGCCGTAATTGACAAAATTTCCTAAACTATATGCAATGAATCTGTTTTTGTACATCTCAACAGCTCTTGGCACATGAGGACCATGCATTAAAACCACATCTGCACCATTATCAATTGCACCGTGCGCAAGGAGTACTGGATTGCCTCTGTTTTCACCAAGAAACATTTCAGTTGAATTTTTTGTATGAATTGCCCTGTCTCCCTCTGCTCCTGCGTGAAAAGAAACAACAAAAACGTCGCACCTTCTTGAAAGATTTTTTATTTCATCGAAAACAACAGCAGGGTTAACGATTGAACGGTTTCTGGAACCATAGGTAAACCCAGCAAAATAGATTTTTATGCCATCTATCAAAAATTCTGCTGTTTCACCATCAATTGATAGAAATTGAATTCCACTTTGAGTAAGAAACTTTTTTGTCTGAGATTCTCCGTATGCGCCAAAGTCCCTGATGTGATTGTTCGCAATAGAGACGACATCAAAGCCAGCGTCAACCAGTACATCGCAGAAGTCAGGATTTGCTCTGAACACAAATGTATTTTTCTCTTCGATATTTTTTGCTGGCATGCCATTGTTGCATAGCACTGTTTCAAGATTGCAAAAGGCAATATCAGCGTTCTTGATAATGTCCTTACAATGTTTGAAAATCAATGTCCTTTGATTTCTGTCAGGGGTCATGTTATTGCCATAGTCAGAACCAAAATTGACATCTCCAGCTGCCACAATTGAAATTGTCTTTTCCTTTGTTTGTCTTGTCCGACATCCAGAAAAACAAAAAGCACAAACAAAAAATACTAAAAACATGCGCATGATGTTTGTCATAATGTTTCAGTTTACCACAAAAACTCTGTGATTTCCTGTTGAAAAAAACTGACAATTTGATAAAATAATTCTATGGAAAACATTAATGCTCTGCTGAAAATTCTTGAAAAGGAATACCCAGAAACAAAAACGGCTCTGAATTTTCAAACTCCATTTCAACTACTGGTGGCAACGATACTCTCTGCCCAGACTACTGACACTCAGGTGAACAAAATTACTCCGAAATTATTTGAGAAATTTCCCGGGCCCCAGGATTTTTGTAACGCTGACCTGAAAGAAATTCAAAATCTGGTTTCATCTGTCAACTTTTACAAAAATAAAGCAAAAAACATAAAACTGGCATCAGAAAAAATTGTAAAAGAATTCGGAGGCAAGGTTCCAGATACTATGGAAAACCTTCTGAAACTTCCTGGAGTTGCCAGAAAGACTGCAAATGTGGTGCTCAATCAGGCATTTGGAAAAAATCAGGGAATCGTCGTAGACACTCATGTAAAAAGAGTAAGCCAGCGACTTGGGTTAACAAAAAACACAGATCCGGTAAAGATCGAACAGGACCTGATGAAAATCATACCGCAAAAACACTGGGGAAGTTTTTCCTTTCGCCTTGTTCAACACGGAAGAAAAATTTGCACTGCAAAAAATCCATTGTGCGATAGATGCACTCTTATGAAAATGTGTCCATCTGCAAAGGTAAAATAAAATGGCACAGAGAAAAATATTTGTCGTGCATGAGCACTTTGCAAAAAGGCATCATTTCGACCTTCGACTGGAAATCAATGGCGTACTAAAATCGTGGGCAATTCCAAAAGAGATACCTTCAAAAAAAGGTAAAAAGCGGCTGGCTGTCGAAGTTGACGACCATCCCCTAAAATATGCTTCATTTGAAGGCGAAATACCTGAAGGAGCATATGGCGCAGGCAAAGTTTCAATCTGGGACTCAGGCCATTTCCTACTTTTGAAAAAAGACAAAAAAGTTATAGAAGTGGATTTACGTGGAAAAAAACTTAGAGGTATTTATGTTTTATTATTATTCAGGGAAGAAAATGGAAAAAAGAACTGGTTGCTGTTTAAAAAATATGGGGCAGATCAGCATCATTGAAGCATTCATCTTTTTATTTTTAATTTCTGGTTGTACGTTAAGCGTTGCCACAAAGTATCCAGAAAAACAATCTAAGAAAAAAAAGACAGCAACGATTAAGCAGGTTACATCAAAACCCTCGCGGCAACAGGGTGTTTGGCATACAGTAAAAAAAGGTGAAAACCTTTACAGAATTTCTTTGTATTATGAGGTTCCACAGCAGGACATCAAAAAAGCCAATAATATGGCCTCAGATAGTCTGTTTGTTGGTCAAAAACTTTTCATTCCAAACACAAACAAGAAAGTACCAATTTTTGCGCTCACTCCTGATTTTACCCCATCTCAACCAGCAGTAAAAGTTGTAGAACAACCTGCACCAGAAACAAAAATTGTAAGAGAACCAGAGTATGCCTGGCCTGTTGAGGGAAAAATCATCTGCACCTATGGAGAACTGGGAAACAAGGGCATTGACATCCTTATTTCTCCATCTTCTTCTGTAAAAGCGGCGAAAGATGGTAAAGTCGTTTTCGTTGGAACAACGACAAAATACGGAGAAACAATTATCATTGAACATGAAAATGAAATGTTTTCTGTCTATGGGCATGACCTGATTGCGCGAGTAAAGCAGGGACAATTTGTAAAAAAGGGTTCTATCATAGGAGAGATGAAAAATTCAAGTCAGGCGAGAAGATACCTGCATTTTGAAATCAGATACAAAAACAACCCTGTCAACCCATTGAATTTACTGGAGAAAAAATGAGAAGCAGAAAGGACTGGGAAGAAATAGAAGAAAAAATTCTTGCGCCATACGCAGTCAAAAGCAATCAGCACCTTGGCAGGAAATATCCAGAAAAACAGCATCCATTAAGAACTGCATTTCAACGGGATAGAGACAGGATTATTCATTCCACGGCATTCAGGCGACTTGAATACAAAACCCAGGTTTTTATTTATCATGAAGGTGACTATTATAGAAACCGTCTTACCCATACCATTGAAGTTCAACAGATTGCGCGTTCGATAGCCAGAAATCTGGGCATCAACGAAGACCTGACTGAAGCCATTTCTCTTGCACATGACATCGGGCACACTCCTTTCGGGCACAAAGGAGAACAAGCCCTTAATGAAATTATGAAAAAGTTTGGAAAAAGATTTGAACACAATATGCATGGACTGAGAGTTGTTGATATCCTTGAAGTAAGATATCCCCACTTTGAAGGACTTAATCTTACATATGAAGTAAGAGAGGGCATCATCAAGCATAAAACGAGTTATGATAGCCCTGAAGTATCAGAATTTACTGAACATGTTTCTCCAAGTTTAGAAGCGCAGATCGTTAATCTTGCAGATGAAATCGCTTATACCAGCCACGACCTTGATGATGGTTTGAAAAGTGGCATTCTCGATGAAGAGGAACTTTCTTCCCTTGAAATATGGAAAAGTGTGACAAAGAAAATTAATAGAAATGTAAATGAACAAATTTTAAGAACATCTATTGTGAGAACACTTATCAATTTACTGGTCGAAGACCTTATTGAAACAAGTGAAGAACAAGTCAAAAAAAGCAATGTCAGGTCAGTAGCAGAGGTAAGAAAACTGCCGCAATTGATCGGATTCAGTCCCACAATTTATGCTCAATATAGCCAGTTAAAAAACCTTCTCTTTGAAAAAATGTACAATCATTATAGGGTCATAAGAATGGCAGAAAAAGCAGCGCGCATTATCAAAGACCTTTTTGAAGCATATTATGAAGAACCAAGACAGATGCCTCCGCATGCCTACAAAAGAATGGACAAAGAACCAAAAGAGCAGGTAATATGTGATTACCTCGCTGGCATGACAGACAGGTTTGCTCAGGAAGAACACAAGAAACTTTTTGACCCTCACAGTATCGTATAATGGACAGAAAAACTGCCTGGATTATATTGAATATGATAAGTGGCATCGGACCCGCAAGCATCAGGAAAATGCTGGAAATGTGCAAAAGTCCACAGGAAATTCTCAACACAGAACCTTCGGTATTTGGAAAAATCATTCCATCTTCAGCGGTTGAACAGCTGAAAAAATGGAAACAACTGCCATGGGAACAGGAAATCGAAAAAGCAAAAACCAATGGCATCACAATCATTACATGCGAGGAGTCCCAATACCCTGAAAATTTAAGCAATATACCGGATGCTCCGACGGTTCTTTATATCAAAGGGCAAATCCCTCAAAATAGAGTTTTCCTCGCAGTCGTGGGAACAAGAAATCCATCATTTTACGGTTCAACCATGGCTGAAAAATTTGCTTCTGTATTGGCATCATATGGCATCTGCATCGTCAGTGGTATGGCGCGCGGTATTGATTCAATTGTGCACAGGGCAGCATTGAAAATGAAAACACCCACAGTTGCTGTGCTTGGTTCTGGGCTTGCAAATATATATC
The DNA here is from genome assembly GCA_029552985.1 of bacterium. Lineage (GTDB taxonomy): Bacteria > Ratteibacteria > UBA8468 > B48-G9 > DTJG01 > DTJG01. The sequence continues at coordinate 33,549 of JAKPDB010000113.1, read as the reverse complement.
CTCCAGAAAACGAAAAACTTGCACAAAGCATTGCTGAAAATGGCGCTGTGATAACTGAATTTCCTCTTGACACATTTCCTGAAAAATTCAATTTTCCAAGAAGAAACAGAATCATTTCAGGGCTAAGTGATGCTGTTATTGTAATAGAAGCAGGGTTAAGAAGCGGAGCTCTTATAACAGCGCATCTGGCTGTAGACCAGAACAAGGATGTCTTTGTCCTGCCGTCAGACGCAAACCGTATTACAGGAAGGGGCAATAACCAACTTATAAAAGAAGGAGCGTATCTGGTTGAAAGTCCTGAAGAAATTTTACAGCAGATGAATTTAGAGCCGTGCGACCAGGCCAAAAATTCAAGTGAATTTGTTGAGTCCATCCAGCTATCAGAAAAAGAAAAATTGGTTTATAATGTATTAAAAGGAAAAAGAATGAATTTTGAACAAATTCAAGCATGTTTAAATAGTCCGGCTGCAGAAATTATGCAGATACTTACAAATCTGGAAATAAAAGGGCTTATTAAGTCGGGTCCCGGACTAACCTATTCAGACAATAGGTCGGTCAAAAATGAAAAAAATGAGGAGAAAATATGAGAATATTCACCAGGATTGTTCAGACGCTTTTTATTCTGGCAGGACTTGCTCTGATCCTTTTTTTTGCACTTTACTGGGTAAAACCTGAAATTTTGGTCAGGACCCAGAACTATCTAGAAAAAAACTTGCTGAAAGCAGGCATTGCGGGATTTTCCATGATTCTGGTAGGTCTTATATGGGTTGTTTACTGGTTTAACTTTCTCATCCGCACCAAAAGTATTTCTCTTGACAACCCGCATGGAAAAGTAAGGATTTCTCTGAAAGCAATTGAGGAATTTATTTCAAAAAAAATTAGCACCCAGATGCCAAACATTACATCAATGCGTGTAAAAGCATCCCTCGGCTCACATGGACTTGAAACACTGATGCAATTAAGAATCTCTGGCGGCTATAATATTCCGGAACTAACGTCGCAAATTCAGGAACTGATAAAAAATTACCTTGAGGATGTCGTTGGCGTTGAAAGGGTATCGCATATTGAAATTGTCGTGTCAAGCATAACGCCATCAGAGCAAGAAATTCAAGAAGGCACAGCAGATGAAAACAATAAAGAAACTGGTTGAAAAAATTTTTCTGGAACACCAGCAACTTGCTAATTTTTTGAAAGAACAAGAGTTTACAATTAAGATTGACAGGGTTGCCCGTATACTGGTTAGCACACTCAAAAAAGGCAAGAAAATTCTTGTGTGCGGAAACGGTGGAAGCGCTGCTGATTGCCAGCATTTAGCAGGCGAACTTGTCGGAAGATTTCAGATGGAAAGAAGACCAGTACCGTGCATTTCACTTACAACAAATACATCCATAATCACAGCGATAGGAAATGACTATTCATTCGACAAAGTTTTTTCAAGACAGATTGGAGCAACAGGTAACAAAGGAGATGCTTTGATTTTGATTTCAACATCAGGACAATCATCTAATATTATTGATGCCGCAAAGACAGCAAAAAAGTCAGGGATAAAAACAATTGGACTCACTGGTTCTTCTCCAAATCCACTTTCAGAAATCGTTGACATCTGTATTGCTGTTCCTTCTACATCCACGCCAAGAATTCAAGAAATTCATTCAGTCATCATACACATACTCTGTCATATCATTGAGCAAGAATTATTCAGCCATGAAGTCGAAAAAAATTAAGTCACTGAAAACATTACAGAAAATTGTAAAAAATCTAAAAATTCAAAAAAAGAAGATTGTGTTTACAAACGGCTGTTTTGACATCCTTCACGCAGGGCATCTTCATCTTCTTGAAAAGGCAAAAAAGAAAGGGGACATTTTGATAGTGGGATTAAATAGCGATGAGTCAGTAAGAAAATTAAAAGGCAGTAATCGGCCCATTATTTCAGAAAAAGACAGAGCATATCTTCTTTCAGGTTTATCCTGTGTAGACTACTGCGTAATATTCAATGAAGAAACCCCGGCGCGCGTGATCAACGCGATAAAACCCGACATCCTGGTAAAAGGAGCGGATTACAAACACGGTGAAATTGTGGGAGAAGACATCGTCAGGTCATACAAAGGCAAGGTGTTGAGAGTCCCCCTTTTAAAAGGAAAATCAACCACAGGCATAATAAAAAAGGTTCATGAAAATTGCTAATCCACTTAGAATTATAGATGCAAATTTTAATAGGGTAAGAGAAGCATTAAGGGTGATAGAAGATACTTTAAGGTTTTCTGACGCAGGCAAAAATGTAAGTTCAAAAATTAGAAGCATAAAACATCTTCTCAGTAATGAATATTTTAAAACTTTCGGATATCGCGCGCTTACAGCAAGAGATGTAACTACTGACCATGGCAAGCGAAATCAACCCTACAGTGCAGAAACATTAAAACAAATTTTGATTCGCAATTTCATGAGGGCAGAAGAGGGTCTAAGATGTATCGAAGAATGCTCAAGAATTGTCAGTCCTGATAGCACAGGTACCTGGCAGGCATTGAGATTTAAAATTTATGACATAGAACAGCAAATTATTACCAGGATTCCTGACCATAAAGTCCCAGCCCATTTTTCAGGAATTTATACAGAGACTGATATCGGTCTCGAGATTATCAAAAAAATCTCAACAGATATTTTCATTATGAAACCCGGAAGAAACATAAAAACATGTTTGGAACATCTTAAAAAAATAAAAAATGCCGCAAAAAAAGCAATCGTACTTGTTGAAGATAGACCTGACATTGCACTGGTGGCAAATGTTGATGGAGTGCATCTTGAACCTGAAGCAATGAGTCCAGAACACGCGAGTAAAATCATTCCAGGCAAAATCATAGGTGTAGCAGCGCGTGATGTAAAATTGCAAAAATTTCATGATACTGGTGCTTCTTATATCGCATTTTATAATTACTGTGAGATTGTTCGACTCTTGACGAAACACAAAAAAAACATTAAATTATTGATTGCAGCGATAGTCAATTCCCGCCAGGAAGCAAAAAAAGCAATAGAACAGGGTGCTGATGGCGTGATTATAAAAAGCGATATCCCGCAGGAAATTATAGAAATAACTGGACTGGTAAAGGAACTGTATGGAAAAGAAACCTGAATTGCCAAAAGAAACATTCCTGAGAGGAATTGTTATGTGGTTGTTGCTGGGGGTACTGTTGTTTCTTGTTGTCAGAACAGGAACAATGATGTCAGAAAACAGGAAAACCTTAAACTACAGTGATTTTATTGAAGAGGTAGAAAATGGAAATGTTCAGGGAACATTACTTATTAAGCGCGGCTATGTATATGGAAGTTTGAAAGATGGAACAAAATTTCAAACATATGCAGGCGAAGACCCTGACCTAATAAAAATTCTGCGTGAAAATAAAACATCTTTTAAGGTTGAACCTGCATCTGACTTCTGGGCTGGACTTTTTATAAATTTGATACCTGTAATTTTAATTGTCGGGTTTTTCCTTTTCCTGATAAACAGGCAGGCAACAAGCGAAAGCAATAAGGTTTTTTCTTTCAGCCGCAGCAGACCAACAATGCCTGACAGTAAGAACAAAATCACATTTGCGGATGTCGCTGGCTCTGAAGAAGCAAAGGAAGAATTAAAAGAAATTATTGAATTCCTGAAAGACCCGAAAAAGTTCCAGCGACTTGGCGGCAAAATCCCAAAGGGCGTACTTCTGATAGGTCCTCCAGGAACAGGGAAAACTCTTCTTGCAAAAGCGGTTGCAGGAGAAGCAGGAGTACCGTTTCTTGGTATGAGCGGCTCTGATTTTGTGGAAATGTTTGTCGGGGTTGGCGCAGCAAGAGTAAGGGATCTGTTCAGGCAGGCAAAACGGCTTGCGCCCTCCATTGTTTTTATTGACGAAATTGATGCGGTTGGCAGGCAGAGATTTGCAGGGCTTGGCGGTGGGCACGATGAAAGGGAACAAACACTGAACCAGCTTCTTGTTGAAATGGATGGATTTGTTACAGATCAGGGAATTATTGTAATGGCTGCAACCAACAGGCCTGATGTTCTGGACCCTGCTCTCACACGACCAGGAAGATTTGACAGGACCGTAGTAGTGGGGCTTCCGGATATCAGAGAAAGAGAAGCCATACTTAAAGTGCACACAAGAAATAAACCCCTTGCTCCAACAGTTGACCTTTCTGTCATCGCAAGGAGTACCCCAGGACTTTCTGGAGCTGACCTGGCAAATATCGCAAATGAGGCAGCCCTGCTTGCAGCGCGAAGAAATAAAAATCAAATAGATATGGAAGAATTTGAAGCGGCAAAAGACAAAATTCTTATGGGAGTTGAGAGAAAAAGTCTGGTAATCAGCGAAGAAGAGAAAAAAATCATTGCATACCATGAAGCAGGTCATACAATCGTTCAACTCTCATTACCAGAATTGCATCCTGTTCATAAAGTCACCATTATTCCTCATGGTCAGGCGCTTGGAATCACACATGTTCTTCCTGAAAAAGATAAATTCATTGAAAGCGACACATACTTCAGAAACACCCTTGCTTCTCTCCTTGCAGGACGGGTTACAGAAAAAATCGTGTTCGGAAAGATGTTTACTGGAAGTGAAAATGATCTGAGAGTGGCAACAGAGATAGCAAGAAAAATGGTTTGTGAATGGGGAATGAGTGAAAAGCTTGGACCAGTAAGTTTCAAAGAGCATGAGGCAGTTTTTCTTGGAAGAGACCTTGTTCAGCAGAGAAATTTAAGCGAAGCCACAAGTCAGGAAATCGATAATGAAATAAAATCAATCCTTGAAAAGGCGTCGGAAACTGCGTATGAAATTATTATGAAAAATCGTGAAAAACTTGATTTACTTGTAAAAGAACTTCTTGAGCATGAAACACTAAATTCTGAACAGATACGAAAAATTCTTGGAGGCGAACATGAGCAGGAACCTGCCAGAGAAGGAAATTGAAAAATCCATAAAAAACATTATCAAAGCCATCGGCGAAGACCCTTCAAGAAAAGGGCTGAAGGATACACCCAGAAGAGTTGCGAGAATGTATTGCGACATCTTTTCCGGTATCCACACCAATCCTGAAGATGTTCTCGGCAAAGTTTTTCATGAAGAGTACAATGAACTGGTCCTGCTCAAAGAAATACCCCTGTATTCAATGTGCGAACACCATCTTCTTCCGTTTTTTGGACACGCTCACATTGCTTATCTTCCTGATGGCAAAAGAATTGTTGGCATCAGCAAACTTGCAAGATTGGTTGATGTCTATGCAAAAAGACCACAGGTTCAGGAAAGACTTACAAATCAGATTGTTGATACAATCATGAAGGTATTGCAACCACAGGGAGCAATGGTTGTAATTGAAGCAGAACATATGTGCATGATTATGAGGGGGGTAAAAAAACCTGGTACAAAAATTGTTACATCTGCAATGCGCGGAATTTTCTTAAGAGACATCAGAACAAGGTCTGAAGCCCTTAATCTTATTATGGCAAAATAGAAAATTTCTTTGAATACAGGTATTCCACATTTTCCAGTTTCATCATTGATTCAGGACATATTTCGACAAGTGTACCACAAAGATTTCTCTTTGAATTGATAATTGCAGGAATGTAATTTTCAGTATACCCAGACCACAACTGGTTGATTTTTCGTTCAATAAGCACAATACTCTTTTTACCAATAAATGACCTTTTGACCTCACTGGAAACTAAATCCGCTACTTCAATCATTTTCAAGACTCTTTCTTTTTTCTTTTTCTCAGAAATCATTTCCGGTAGATGCGATGCAGGTGTTTGAGAATGTGGACTGAACGGAAACACATGAACCTTCAAAAACTTACACTCTAAAATCGCCTTAATACTCATTTCAAAATCCTGTTCGGTTTCTCCCGGAAACCCAACCATAATATCAGTACTAAAACCAGCAGATGGAAAGACTGACCTGATTTTATCCAGACGTTCCTTATACTCATGATACTTATAAGGCCGACCCATTTTTTCAAGAATTCTGGAAGAACCACTCTGGAGAGGAACATGAAACGAAGGACAGAAATTTTCACAGTGTACCAGAGTTTCTAAAAGTTTATCTGTGATATAAAACATTTCAATTGAACTCACTCTGAATCTTGCCAGTCCTTCGATCACACTGATTTTTTGTATCAACTCTACCAGGTCAGAGCCAGTATCTTTTCCATAACTTCCAAGGTCGATGCCTGTAAGAACAACCTCACGAAAACCATTGTCTATTAAAGTCCTGATTTCACCGGCAATTTCGTCAATCTGTCTGCTTTTGATTTTTCCTCTCACATAAGGAACAATGCAATAGGTACAAAAGTTTTCACATCCATCAACGACTTTTACAAAAGCCCGGGTATGACCATAAAAACTCTCAATGCCCCTTATTCCAGAAGTCTTTGCCTCGTAGTATAATTGGTTCCTGCGAAATACTTTAATTTCAGGAAACAATGAAGGTAGGTCATCCTTTTCAACCCAGCAACCAGTTACCCATACAGTTTTTCCATTTTTTAATAGTTTCTTGGTCAATTTTCTCGCTTCGTTTTCTGCCCTTTTTGTCACACAACAGGTATTAATTAAGGCAATGTCATAGGATGTGTCCACAACTTCATAGCCCTGCCTTGATAACAATTCCCTGAAAACCTGACCGTCATACTGGTTTGCTTTACATCCAAAGGTAAAAATTCTTATTTTTTCCATGTCAGATTTTGATACCGAAAAATTTCATCGCATTTTGCGTGGTAATTTCTGCAATTTCGTGGGTCGAAAGTTTTTTAATTCTTGCAAATTCCTCAACAACAAACCTGACAAAACGTGGTTCATTTCTTTTTCCCCTGTATGGATGCGGAGCAAGATATGGAGCATCTGTTTCAAAAAACACCCTGTCAGGATTGACTTTTTCTACTAATTTTCTTACATTAGCAGCATTGCGAAAAGTAATAATACCGGTAAACGAAACATAAAATCCAGATGCCATCACCCATTCAAGCATTTTCTCATCTCCGCTGAAACAATGGAATACAACTTTTGAAGGGTGCCTTTCACTTTCAAAAATTTGTATGGTCTCGTTTTCTGCTTCACGCTGGTGAACAATCAATGGAAAGTCAAACTTTGTCGCAAATCTTATGTGTTTTCTGAACAACTCAATCTGATCTTCCTTCTTTGAATTTTGATAGAAAAAATCAAGACCTGTTTCACCAATGGCAATTACCTTATTGTTTTCAACAAGTTTCATACACTGATAAAAAACATCATCGCTTACAAGCTCAGCGTTGTGCGGATGAATCCCTGTTGCAGCATAGACAAAATCAAACTCCCGCGCAATTTCACACGCTCTTTTGCTTGAAAACAAATCAGTGCCTGGATTGATAATCAAACATATTTTCTCAGCAAATGCCTGCTCTATTACACGCTTACGATCTGCGTCAAAATCCGGAAAATCCAAATGACAGTGTGTATCAGCAAACATCGTTTCACCTTCTTGTGTTTACACAGACGTTTTTATATCCTATAATTTTACCATGATAAACATTATCGAAACAGGCCTATTATACTCAAACCCAAAGCCATACCTTAAAAGCAAGCATGCTTATTTTCCATCTGTTGCGCAATTGTCTGACGGTAAACTGATTGCAGTTTACGCGATTGGCGAAGCATTTGAAGCCATTAATTTGCATACTCATTACTCTTTCTCAAACGATAACGGCAAGACCTGGAGTTACGCAGGAAGATTACTTAATGAAACGAAAAACAAAATCACATCAGATGCTTCACGAATTACAGCATTACCTGACAGAGGACTTGTTATTCTAACATGCATTTATGATAGAACTGATCATACCGAAGAAGGATTAACAAATCCTGAAACAATTGGCTTTGTGCCAACAACCTTTTATCTCATTTTTTCTTCTAACGGTGGTGAAACATTTTCTGTTCCACAACAAATCATTCCACCTATTATCGGACCATGTTTTGAATTGTGCTCACCTGTCACAGTTCTTTCTGATGGTACATGGCTTATACCCACATCAACATGGAAAGCATGGGATGGCAGTTGTCCATCAGGAATGAAAGCAATTGCTCTTATTTCAAGGGACAAAGGAAAAAACTGGAACGAATGTGCAGTGGTGATGGACGCCTATAGCAAAGGTATTATCTTCTGGGAATCAAAAATCATTGAAATGCCAGACGGGAATCTGGTCGCTGTCGCCTGGACGTATGATGAAAAAAATAACATTGACCTTCCAAACCATTTTGCACTCAGTAAAGACAGGGGCAAAACATGGACAGAACCCCTTACCACTGACCTCCATGGACAAACCCTTACTCCGATTGTTCTCAAAAATGGAAAATTATTGAATGTCTATAGAAGATTGGATAAACCGGGCCTGTGGGCAGCCATTTTCCGAATAGAAAAAATGCACTGGGTTACAGAACAGCAAATTCCACTATGGGGAGCAAATGCCTCGGGATTGACGGGTAACACAAAGAACCCTGCAACAGATTTTCATGTACTCAGGTTCGGAGCTCCATCAATGATAAGATTACTTGACGGCTCAATTTTCCTCACTTTCTGGTGTTATGAAAAGTGTGTTTCAATCATTCGCTGGTTTTTGATTAAGGAGATAATATGAAAATTTCAAAAGCGCTTTACGAAAAACTCTGTGGTGTCTGGTCTGCTGTCCCAACACCATTTAATGAAAAAATGCAAATTGACCATGATTCAATTGAAAAAATGGTTGAGCATCATATAAAAATTGGTATCAATGGTCTTTTCTTGCTCGGCACAAATGGCGAGGGTCCATGTCTTACAGAACAACAGAAAATAGAACTTGTAAAACAGGTTGTAAAATGTAATAAAGGAAGAATGGCAATTGCTGTACAGATAACAGATAATTCAAGCCAGCAGATGTTAGAAAATGCAAGGAAATTTTCTGACACTGGCATTGATATTTTCATCATCAGCTCACCCTATTTTTTCGTCAGGCCAGAACCAGAAAGGATTTTCAATCTATATGATAGTGTCCTGGAAAATATACATTTACCAGTTGGAATCTATGATAGGGGGAAATACTCATCTGTCGAAATTCCTATCATGGTCTTGAAAAAACTTTACACAAGTAGAAAAATTATTATCATTAAAGATAGTTCAAGCGATGAAGCCAGAATGAAACTTGCTCTCATGGCAAGAAGAAAAAATAAGCGTCTGCGACTTTTTAATGGAAATGAATTTCAATGTGTCAGGTATCTTCAGGCAGGATACGATGGACTGCTTCTTGGTGGTGGCGTATTCAATGGATATATTGCTTCAAGAATTATCAATGCAGTAAAAATGGGAGACATTTCTGAAGCTGAAAAACTGCAGAACCTGATGAATAAAATCATGTATGCTGTATATGGAGGGAAAAAAATCCGTTCGTGGCTTGCTGGAGAAAAATATCTTCTGATGAAAATGGGGATATTTAAAACATGGAAAAATCTCTATCAATATACGCTCGACAAACAATGTGAGAAAGCCATTGACAGGATTTTCAAACAATATCAAAATCTATTGATTCCTTATTGAGGCAGTGTATGAAAAAACTCGTTATAAGAAAAAAGGCATCAGACAATTTGTATTTCCATCCTGATTTCCATATTGCGATGAATACAGGAATAAAATATCTTGAAAAAAATTATGGAAATGAAGCCGTAAGAGACTACCTGCGGCAATTTTCTCGTTCTTATTATAAACCGTTGATTGAAAAAATTAAAAAAAATGGGCTCAAACCATTAAAAAAGTATATCGAGCAAACATATGAAAAAGAAGGTGAAAAAATTGAAAGTCATCTTGATGAAAGCACACTAAAAATAAAGATTGAAAAATGCCCTGCGATTTCATATATGAAGAAGCGAAAAATTGCTATTGCAAAATCATTTATAGAAACAACAAAAACAGTATATGAAACAATTGTTGAAAACACTTCATATTCTTTTGAAATGCATGACTATGATAAGAAAACAGGAAAGACTACCTTAATTTTCAGGAGGAAACAGTGATATCCTGCACAGAGTTTATTCCTGCATACAGTGAACTTTTTAAATTTCTTGAAAAGAAGGCTGGGAAAAAGGCAGTGATTGATTTCTGGAATTATATTTCTGATAATTACCTTATAAATCTGAAAGAACTTGTCGAAAAATACAAGCTCAAAGGATGCTGGCTTTACTGGTCAAAAACATTGAATGAAGAAGCAGCAGATTTTAAAATGGAACTTGACGAAAGAAACAATATCTTCAAAATTATCATGTATCATTGTCCATCAAAAAGAAGACTGTTAAGGATAAAACACATGAAACCATACCGTGATTACTGCCAGCACTGTGATGTTCTTTATAGAAGAGTACTTGAGCCACTTGGATACGAGTATCACATAGACCTTTCAAAATGCGACAAGGCAAAATGCAGTATTGTGATTAGAAGGAAATATTCGAATCCCTTTTTGGACAAAAAAATAACTGGAGGATAAGGGATTCGGCGCCCTCGCCTCCCACCGCGGCTCGGGTCGATCCGCCCTGCCTCACCGACTCGGCAGGCTTGCCATACAATGCTCTTTATTCATCGCATTGGCAACCAGCCGCTGGAATTGCTGCGCTTGCTCGCAATTCCTGACTTCGCTCCAATTCGAATCCCTTTTTGGACAAAAAAATAACTGGAGGATAAGGGATTCGAACCCTTGACACCCAGACTGCCAGCCTGGTGCTCTCCCAACTGAGCTAATCCCCCAGTACATTTATGTTATCATTTTTTTTGTTTTGTATCAATAGTATCCGTAATAAACCTGCTGGTTGTAACCAATCCCTTCAACAAATCTCCATCCTGTGAGATAATGCGCAGCGTTTAGCTCATCAAGTGTCGCAGGTATAACCCGCCTGTGATATTCCACATGTCCATCTGCCATCAAAAAATTGATGCCCCTGTTATGATTTCTTCCGCTACTATCAGACCCCCATTCAGTCGCAAGCATTAACTCCATACTTACTGTGCCTCCCGCATAGTATTCAGGAGCATCAAATACCACAGGAAGTTCACTTGCATATTTGCGCACAATTGGTGCTGTCATTTTCCATCTTCCCGTAACCCAGCTATTGTAGCCGAGTGAAACAGATGAGTTCATACAATAAGAATGCCCGCTATTTGCTGGCCAGTCATCCGGTGTTGTTTGACCACCACACCACCAGATACTAAACCATGCAGGATGAGGCAATGCAATTTTTCCAACCTGTGTCCCTGGCCAGTTCCAGGTGGTAGGGCACTGGAAAACCTTAATAACTCTATCAACCGCATTCGGGTCAGTAGCATATAAACTGAGCGTTGAAGGATTTACATTACTTAAATATGGTGCGAGTTGCTTCATCCATATTGCCTTCCACCAGTACTTTGACCATGTTCCTTCCATTGCATTATCATTAGGGTCATCCCACCATCCATAGTGCGCACTCGGAAACCAGTCATCATAGTCCTGTGCATACATATACATCGCAATACCAATTTGTTTAAGGTTTGATGCACAAACCTGAGTTCTTGCTTTTTCTCTTGCCCGGGAAAGCACAGGAAGCAACATCGCTGCAATAATCGCTATGATAGCGATTACCACAAGCAATTCAATGAGTGTAAATCCTTTTTTCATTTTTCTCACCTCCTTTCAATGGTGTATTACCCTTGTCATGTTTATTCTGTCAATAGTTATGGCCTCAACAGCATATTATGTTTCTCAAAGACAAGATTTTCTTGTAAAATAATATTCATTAAACATAGTCTAAAGCTGTTTCACAAGGAGAGGATATGGAAAAACTTGCCTGCCTCGGAATTCTCGTCGGCGATTTTGTTACAAGACCAGTAACACGGATGCCTGAAAGAGGAAAACTTGAACTTGTTGACAGGTGCGAACTTCATATTGGTGGCTGTGCTTCAAATACCGCAGTAGTGGCAAAAAAGCTTGGTTGTGATGTGAGTGTTATTGGAAAAATCGGTGAGGATGCTCTCGGTGAATTTGTATTAAATGCGTTGAAGAAAGAAGGCATTGAAATTTCAAAAGTGAGAATAGAAAAAGGCGTCACAACTTCAGGAACAGCAGTGCTTGTATTTCCTGATGGAGAACGTTCTTTTCTTCATTCTTTTGGAGCAAATAGCCGATTTTCTGTCGAAGATGTCGATTTTGATTATTTGAAGAATTTTTCCATTGTTCATGTCGCAGGAATATTTTTGCTTCCTGGTCTCGAAGGCGAAAAACTTGAAACTCTTGCAAAAAAAGTAAAAGATATTGGAAAGATTCTTTCTTTTGATACTGCCTGGGATTCCACAGGAAGATGGCTACCTGTGATTGAACGCAGTATTCACTATACTGATTACTTTTTCACCAGTTTAGAAGAAGCCAGAATGCTTTCCAGAAAAGACGATTATAGGGAAATAGCTGAATTTTTCCTTGCTCTAGGAGCAAAGAATGTGTGTATTAAAATGGGTCCTGATGGTTCTTTTGTTACTGATGGTAAGCAAAGTCAATTTTTTCCTGCATTGAAGGTCAATGCTATTGATTCCACAGGCGCTGGTGATGCATATGTTGCGGGTTTTCTGACAGGACTTTTGAAAGGATATCAACTTTTAAAGTGTGGTTTGATAGCAAATACTGCTGGTGCAATGTCAGTAACAGCAGTTGGAGCAACAAGCGGCATAAAGGACTGGAAATCTCTTGTTTCTTTTGCGAAAGAGCATAATGTTGAAATTTGAACTGGCTTTTTTATTTTTTTGTTTTTCATTTACAACGGTTTTATTTGCACAGGAAATAAAATGCACAGCAAACAATGTTTCCTCTGAATTTTCTGAAGATGGTCTTCCTGTTAAAACCACACTTGAAGGAAATGTAAAAATTTCCACGAATGACATTGTAATTTCGTGTGAAAGAGCCGTTATTGACCACGTAACAGGTTTCCTGACCATTGATCATCCACTTTCTTTTTCCCAGGGAAATTTTTCTCTTACTGCAGGAAATCTGGAATACAATATAAACGAAGGAACCGGAAAATTTCTTGATAGCAAATTTTATTATCCACCATTTTACGGAAGAGCAGGTATTGTTGAAAAGACCCAGGACAGAATTTTTGCTGAGACCTGTATACTTACAAGTTGTGATAAAGAAAAGCCCCACTACCATCTTTCCTGCAGAAAAATTCAATTGACTAAAGAAAAATTAAGTATTAAAAATCTCAAACTCTATTTTGGCAGTGTTCCGGTTTTTTATTTTCCTGGATATTCATACAATCTAAAAACAAAGAAACCGTTTCTATCCATATCAACAGGTTATAAAACAGAAGTTGGAAACGGCATCTCTGTGATTTTTAACAACACATTAAAAAATACAAATCTTGATATGCAGGAAAGGATTGATATCGGAACCAGTGGAATTGGCACAGGTTTTACTATGAATGACTCAACTGCTCCTGACACAACAAGTTCAGTTAAAAAGTTTCAGTCATACATTTTCAAAAGATACGGAAGCAACGATGCATCATATGGATATATCGCAGAATTTCAACAGGAGTTTTCCAATCGTCAGAATGTGATTGCTGACTGGAGGTGGATGAAAACCAATGAATTTTTCAGAAAACATCTTTACGACCAGTATCTTGAAAAAAGCAAAAACCCGAATTACCTTTCCTATACAAAAATTGCTGGAGAAAGTATTTTCGCAGCCCGTTTTATTGACAATGCTCACGAAGATTTTCTTTCCCCAGCAAGAATCCCGGAATTTGAATTTTCTCTACCGTATTTGACAATGGGAAACTGGCTGGGAAGTTTTGGCATAGTACCTGCGCGGTTTGTTGATACAGATGGGAATGAATATACAAGGGTTGTCGCTGATGTTGAGTTTGATAGACCTTTTAGTACAATGTATACAAAGATTACACCTTTTATCAGATTCAGGGATATTTTTTATTCACAAAAGCAGGAAGACCTGAATAATTTTGTTTTTACTCCTGGTATAAATGTTAGTTGGCTTGCAAGGAAAGAAAATAAAAATGGTTCTGCTGTTTATTTTTCGCCTTCTATTTCAATTTTTTCCAATGTCCCCTCCAGAAAAAAAACAGCCTTTAACTTTGATTTCTACGATGTTAATCCTGATGGAACATTTTCAAATTTCCAGTTTTGCTGGGATTTCTGGCGCAATGGAAAACGCGCGGGCAACGTCACCGCCATGAATTTTTACGACATTGGTAGGAATAAGTTCGAAGATAGTATAGTTTTATGGAGTTTCGATGTAGGTAGAAAATGGGCACTTGATGGCCAGGAACGAGTTAATTTTTCAGATGGTGGGATAAGAGAAATGGCAAATACTGTTGTTTTTCGTGATAAAGGTGTTCAAATTGGTTGTGGCAATAGATACATCAGTGGTAATTTTGATGGGATTACTGCGTTTTTTGATAAAAAAGCAGGAAAGTGGGAATATGGTTTTTCTGTTGATTATGATATGAAAAAAGGTAAGTTTACAAGTCAGAGATTTTATCTTCAGAAACAGATACATTGTCTTACTGTGGGGATTACGTATTCAAAGACGTCAACAACATCTATTGGTATTTTTATAGCACCGTCAGTTTTCACAGGAAGCCGCATTTAAAGATTCTGAATTGTATTTTGGCGCTCTTTTCTGATATAATCATATATGTCGCCTTTATAACAGAAAGGAATTTGTGAACACAAGAAAAGATGGAAGGTTGCCAGACCAATTAAGACCCATTCGAATCACAAGAAATATCAGCAAATACGCAGTTGGTTCTGTTTTGATTGAAATGGGAGAAACAAAGGTATTATGCTGTGTAACAGTTGAAGACAGAGTACCTCCTTTTCTCCAGGGTACTGGTTCAGGTTGGGTTACTGCTGAATACGGAATGCTGCCTGCATCCACACCTGAACGTAATCCAAGAACAAGTAATCAGACCGGTAGAAGTCAGGAAATTAGGCGCATGATAGGAAGAGTGTTAAGAGCAGCAGTGAATCTGAAAAATATTGGCGAGAGAACCTTGATAATTGATTGTGATGTGATTCAGGCAGATGGTGGTACTCGCACTGCATCAATAAATGGTGCATTCTGTGCAATCGTAGACGCTCTTGTTCAAATGAAGAAAAAAAATCTTTTGATGTTGCCTGTTTTGAGAGAATGCATTGGAGCAGTAAGTGTTGGCCTTGTTAATGGTAATAAGTACCTTGACCTGAACTATTCTGAGGACTCTATTGCACAGGTTGACTTTAATGTTGTAATGAATAGCAAGGGTGAATTTGTGGAAATTCAGGGTGCTGCAGAAGGAATGTTTTTCAGTCGCAATGAACTTGATCAATTGTTAGTGATAGCGCAAAAAGGTATCAATGAGATTATTGAAACAGAAAAAAATCTTTTGAAAAATGAGCTTCAAATTCTTTCTGGCTACTAAAAATCCTGGTAAAATCAGAGAGATTAAAGAAATCTTAAAAAACTTCGATTGTACAATTCTTTTACCTGATATTGCAAATTTTCCTCCAGAAACAGGGAAAACATTTCAGGAAAACGCTTTAATAAAAGCATCGTTTGTGGCACGGATATATCCTGGAACATATGTTGCTGGCGAGGATTCAGGCCTTGTTGTCCCGGCATTGAATGGAATGCCAGGTGTTTTGTCTTCACGATTTGCCGGCCAGGATGCAGATGATGGAAAAAATATTGAAAAACTGCTAAAATATTGTAGGCATCTAAAAGACAGGTCAGCGTATTTTATTTGTGTGATTGCCCTGATTGAACCTTCTGGAACCTGCAGATTTTTTGAAGGTAGATTATATGGAAAAATTGCTCAAAAACCAGCAGGTTCAAATGGTTTTGGTTATGACCCAGTATTTGAAATACCTGAGTACGGCAAGACAGTTGCCCAGTTGACCATTGAGGAAAAAAATAAAATCAGTCACAGGGCAAAGGCATTCTTGCAACTGGCAGAGTATCTTAAAATGGCGGTGTAGCTCAGTGGCAGAGCAGTCGGCTCATACCCGATACGTCTGGGGTTCAAATCCCTACACCGCCACTTTTTCTTCCATCTTCACTCTTCCCCCTTTATAAAACCCCTCCTCTTGCCTTGCACCTTTACAAAAGGGCGCTTGAGGGCGATTTTAGACGAAATCTGTCCGAGCTTTTCTTTTGTAAAGCGTGGGTAAAAAAAAGGAAGGAGAAAATAGAATAAAATTAAAGGAAAAATTTTAGGGTTTTAGATTTAGGGTTTCCTGAAAATATGGTAAAATTTGTTGAGGATGGGGAAATGAAGTTCATTGCGAATGGAATGCTTGGAAGTTTGGCACGCTGGTTAAGGTTGCTCGGGTTTGATACTGAATATTTTTCTGGAAAGGATAAGTATTTTCTCGCCTACAACGCAAGGAAAGAGTCAAGAATGGTTTTGACCAGAGATAGAAAATTTGTCGTTCAGTATCCTGTGATTTCATTACTCATAGAAAGTGAAAACCTTCGGCAACAGTTAAAGGAAGTGAAAGATAAGCTCAACCTTCATTTTAGCCCTGAACTGTTTTTTACCCGCTGTAATATTTGCAATAACATTCTTCAGCCAAAAAATATTTCAGATGTCATTGAATTTGTACCTGAATATGTGGCAAAGACACAAACGCATTTTTCATATTGCAATGTTTGCGGTAGAATTTACTGGCAGGGTACTCACTGGCAAAGAATGCTGGATTTCATAAAATCAATTGAATCAAATGAATAATAAGACATTGTTGGTACTGTTTGGATTGGTTCTTTTGTGTTCAGTATGTATTTCTCAGGAAAAACTTAAAGAGGCCCTTTTTTATGAAAAGTCAGATCAGAATTCAGTTCAGTGCAGATTGTGCCCAAAAAATTGTTTGATTCCAGAAGGCAGGTATGGTTTTTGTAGGGCAAGGAAAAACATTGGCGGTGTTTTGTATTCAATGGGATACGGAAAACCGTGTTCTGTGGCAATAGACCCGATTGAAAAAAAGCCACTTTTTCACTTTCTCCCTGGTACAAAAGCACTATCAATTGCTTCTGCTGGTTGTAGCTTACGATGTCTTTTCTGTCAGAACTGGGAAATTTCTCAGGTTTCACCAGAAGAAACCCGCAATATCAATCTTTCGCCAGATGATGTTGTGAAAATCGCGAAAGAAAAAAATTGTCCTGTCATTGCATATACGTATTCAGAGCCAGTGAATTTTTATGAATATATGCTGGACACCGCAAAAATTGCTCGCTCAGCAGGAATAAAAAATATCATGCACACTGCTGGCTATATCAATCAGGAACCACTTGAAAAATTGCTTCCTTACATTGATGCCGCGAATGTTGACCTCAAGGGATTTTCTCCAGAGTACTATAAAAATGTATGCGGCGCAAATCTTGAAGATGTTTTACGAACCCTTACAATTATGAAAAAACACAAAGTCTGGATTGAAATTACCAATTTAATTGTTCCTGGATACAATGATTCTCCTGATGAGATAAAAAAACTCTGCTTGTGGATAAAGACCAATCTTGGTCCTGATATACCTGTTCATTTCACGAGATTTTACCCGGTGTATAAACTTGCTCATCTGACTGCAACTCCATACAAAACGCTGGAAGACGCTTATAAAATCGCAAAGGGCACTGGTTTGAAATATGTCTACATTGGTAATGTCTATAATAATCCCTATGAAAATACAGTATGTCCTAAGTGTGGTAAAATTGTTATCAAAAGAAAAGGATTTGAGGTTCTTGAAAATCATATCAGAAAGGGAAAATGCCAGTACTGTGGAACAAAAATTTCTGGAATCTGGGAATAATATTCTGCTATTTTGTTTTTTTCAGCACAGGATTGTCTTTTTCTGAAACCATGAGAAAACCCTTTTTTGCGGGTTCTTTTTATCCTGCGGATGAAAAACAACTTAAATTGCAGGTGATGTCGTTTTTGAAAGGTAAAACAACTGGTGAAATGCCTGCTGGTATCATTGTTCCGCACGCCGGCTACATTTACTCAGGAAAAACAGCGGGTTCTGCTTACTCGTTAATCAAGGATAAAAAAATTGACACTGTGTTTTTAATTGGCAGAAGCCATCGAGCAAGTTTCCTTGGAATTGTCACTGATGATAGAGGTTTCTGGAAAAGCCCGCTTGGAGATGTGAAGGTTGACACGCAACTGGTGTCTGAAATCGTCGTGAAACCAGGATTCCGTGTTGACTACAGGATTCTTGACGCAGAACACAGTCTTGAGGTTCAGATACCGTTTCTTCAATGCACAATCAGAGGCGAATTCAAAATCGTCCCAATTCTTGTTGGCTGCGAGAACGCAAGCGAACTGAATAATTACGTAGAATACCTTTTCCCTTTTATTAAAAAACAAAAGAACTCAATCATTGTTATGAGCACTGATCTTTCCCATTACTATTTTCTGGACGTGGCAAAACAAAAGGATAGTTATTTCATATCGTTGCTTGAATCAGGCAAATTTTCATCCCTGATGGAAGAAATGCAAAGCGGTAAAGCAGAGGCATGCGGTGGAAGCGCTGTCTACCTTGGACTTAAAATTTTATCAAAGGTTTCTCAGATCAAGGTAAAATTGCTCAACTATTCAACTTCGTATGACGCGACAAAAGACAATAGCAATGTGGTCGGATATGCAGCAATGGCAGTATTTTTTGAAAAGAAAACGCAATTAGAAGACAAAACAGGAGGAAAAATGTTAAACAGACAACAGAGGGAAACCCTATTGAAAATTGCGAGACAGACAATTGAATATCATTTAAGCGGTAAAAAGCTTCCACAACTGAATATCACAGACCCTGTACTTTGTGAAAAAAGAGGAGTGTTTGTCACACTCAGAAAAAAAGGCGAATTACGCGGTTGTATTGGCATGATTCTACCGAGGGAACGGCTTATTGACGCTGTGAAGGAAATGGCAATTGAATCTGCGACAGGGGACCCGAGATTTCCACCAGTTGCCTTAAAGGAACTGAAAGATATAGAAATAGAAATTTCTGTGCTTACAGTTCCAACAAAAGTTTCAAGTCCTGATGAAATTGTTCTTGGCAGGGATGGAGTGATTGTGAAAAAAGGATTCAGGCAGGGTGTTTTTCTTCCACAGGTTGCTGATGAAACCGGTTGGACAAAAGAACAATTTCTTTCAGCATTGTGCGAACATAAAGCAGGACTTGAGCCAGATGCCTGGAAAAAACCAGATACAGAACTTTACACATTTCAGGCAGAAGTTTTCTCGGAGAAAGAGTTTTGAACTGGCACGTCCTTGTTAATCTGTATATCAGCGGGATACTAACAGGTAGCAGTGTTTGCGTGCTTTCATGCGGTAGTGTTTTTTTCCCTTTCATCTTTGAAAGAAAATCTGATATAAAACGAACACTGAAAATGTTTTTATTTTTTCATGCAGGAAAACTGGTTTCCTATACACTGGCAGGTGGTTTAGTGGGATATTCAGCCGGTTATGCTTCAGCATTAAGGAATAATCAAATACTGAATCTTGCGGGAACATTGTTTTTTATCACTCTTGGCATATTAAATCTTGTAATTTCGGATAAAAAAATGGCATTTTTGAAATCTCCTTTTTCATATTGCAGCGGATTCATCGTAGGATTTATTCCGTGTGGAGCATTTCTGGGACTGCTTGCCTATTTAGCATATGTTGCGAATTCATTTGTTTCAGGTGCTGTTGGTGGGCTTGTCTTTGGATTGGGCAATGCAATCAATCCACTAATAATTATTGCAATGTTTGCTCCATGGTGCTCAAAATTCATTGGGAAATTTTTTGAAAATCCCTGGACAGGAAAAATTGCAGGAAGCTTGGTGTTTTTCTTCTGGGCTGGCACACTGGTCTGGAGGACTGTGGCATGAAAGAAAAAATCATTGTTCATGTGTGCTGTGGAATTTGCGCGATTAAAACATTTGAATTTCTTGATGAAAATTTTGAACCAGCAGGTTACTGGTATAACCCGAATATTCATCCTTTTGAAGAATATAAAAAACGATTTCTGACCGCAGGATATGTATTTCAGAAAATTGATAAGAACATTGAATGGAACATGTCATATGACATAATTCAATGGTTTACAAGGTGCCTGCCTGTGGCAGGAAATAAAAAGACAAGGTGTGCAATGTGTTATCAGATGCGTCTTGAAAAAACAGCGCAGTTTGCAAAAAAGACAGGTGTAAAAATTTTTACCACAACAATGTTCTACAGCACTCATCAGGATATCGAAACGATAAAAAATACAGGCATTGAAATTGCTCAAAAATATGGGATTAACTTTCTGTCATTGGACATCAGACAGCATTATCAGAAAGGACAGGAAATTGCAAGGAATTGGAAACTTTACAGACAAAGATACTGTGGGTGCCTGTTCAGCGAACTTGAAAGAGAGGGACTTGATTATGGAAGCACTGAAGGAAAATGACATTGTGTGTCTTGTTTCAGAAGAAGGAAGAAAGTGGTTTGTAAAACTTGAAAAAAAACACTTCAGTACCCATGTTGGGCTTGTAAATCTGCAGGATATTATTGGCAGGATGCCAGGCGACTTTATCATCACCAATACAAATCGAAAACTCTATTTTTTTCTTCCATCCCTTGAAGAACTTATTCTTCATTATGTAAAAAGGAGCACACAAATTATTTATCCCAAAGATGCCGGTTATTTGATTTTGAAATTGGGAATAAAACAAGGGATGAAAATTCTTGAAATTGGAACTGGTTCAGGTGCGATGACCTTGATTCTTGCGTATTTTGCAGGCAGCACTGGCAAACTTTATACATACGAAGCAAGAGAAGAATTTTCGAAAAAAGCAAAAAATTTGATTGAACAGATGCAACTTTCAGATAGGGTTGTGTTTCACATAAAAGACATTGATGATGGAATTGAAGAAAACGAATTCGATTGCGCGGTGATTGATTTGAAAGAACCTGAAAATTATCTTGCTGATGTTGTTGATTGTCTTTCCTGTGGAGCAATATTTGGAATAGTCGTTCCAACAACTAATCAGGTTTCAGCAGTAATTCAAACATGCGAAAATCTGCCTGTGATGAATCTTGAAGTATGCGAGATACTTTTCAGGAAATATCGAGTCAATTCTGAAAGATTAAGACCGTTTGATGTGATGGTCGGTCATACTGCATACCTGATTACTGGAAGAAAAATAAAAAAATAGTACCCTGTCTATCTGCCAAAAATACCATCAGGAGAGTTCCACCCTCCGGTTGCCTTCTTCCGTTAAAAGAGATGGAATCGGTACGATGGCTATCCATCGAGAAAGAGGGAATCAATAAGAAGGCACCCCGCCCTTATGGAAGAAAATTAAGACGAAAGGTGCTTTTGAGAAAACCCTAAACCTCAAAAACTTCCCTCTATTGCAAAACACAGCGCGATATTTTTTGAAACATTGCAATTCGGGTATAATTTTATTATGAGCGACCAACTTTTTGAAGAAAAAGACAGCAGTAAAATTGAGTATGAACCCCTCGCATACAGATTGAGACCACAGACTCTTGAGGAATTTACCGGTCAGAAGCATATTCTTGGTGAAGGAAAAATTCTCAGAAAACTTATTCTGACTGATAATCTACCAAATATGATATTTTATGGACCTCCAGGTTGCGGAAAAACCGCACTTGCGCAACTTATAGCCAGAACAACCAAAAAACGTTTCGTCAGTTTGAATGCGATTACTGCAACAGTGGCTGAAGTTAGAAAAATTATAGACCAGGCGGACTGGAACAAAAAGCAAAAAGGACAGAGAACAATTCTTTTTATTGATGAAATTGCTCACTTTAATAAGCTTCAGCAGGATGCTTTGATGCCTGAAGTAGAAAACGGAACAATTATACTAATAGGCGCAACCACACACAATCCGTTTTTTTCGATAAATAAGGCGCTTGTCTCCCGTTCAACTGTATTTGAATTCAAAAAACTTGAGGTTGAAGATATTAGAACAATTATCGATAGAGCTCTGACAGATAGAAAAATGGGACTCGGCGAACACAAAATTGAAATGTCTGAAGAAGTAAAGGAATACATTGCAAAATATTCAAATGGAGACGCCAGGGTCGCTCTGAATATTCTTGAAACCGTTGCCAGTATCGTGGATAAAAATGAAAGTGGTGTAATTGTTGTTGATATGGAAACTGTCAGGGAAATTACAGGGAAAAAATATACTGGATATGATAGAGAAGACCAGCACTATGATACCATTTCAGCATTCATAAAAAGTATCAGGGGCTCTGACCCTGACGCTGCGTTATACTGGCTGGCAAAGATGCTCATATCAGGAGAAGACCCTGCCTTTATTGCGCGGAGATTGGTCATCGCGGCATCAGAAGATATTGGGAATGCAGACCCGATGGGAATTGTCGTAGCATCATCAGCGCTTTCTGCTGTCCAGCATATTGGTATGCCAGAAGCACAGATATGTCTTGCTCAGGCAACCATATATCTTGCGACAGCGCCAAAAAGCAACGCCAGTTATCTTGCGATTAAATCAGCAATGGAAGAAATTGAAAAGGAAATGATTCAAGAGGTACCAGACCATCTCAGGGGAACCGGTTATTCTGGCGCAAAAATTCTTGGACATGGGAAAGGATACCTCTATCCACATGATTACAAAAACCATTTTGTTTCGCAGAAGTATATCGAAAGACAACTTTCTTTTTACAAACCTACTGACTCTGGATATGAGCGAAGAATTAAAATGTTTCTTCAAAGAATTGAAGCACTGAAAAAAATCAAGAAAAAGACAGGAGACCGATGATAAAAGCAGAAATCAGAAAACAAATTCTTGATATAATGAAGAAAATGACAAATCAGGAGTGGAAAGAAAACAGTGAAAAAATCTTTACCAACCTTACATCCGTTCCTGAATATTCACGGTGCTGGGTTCTGATGAGTTATGTATCTTTTGATAAAGAAGTAAACACAATTCCAATCATCAGTGATTGCCTGGCAAAAGCAAGAACAGTTTGCGTGCCCAAAATTGACTGGAAAAATTTCTCAATGGTTCCAGTTCAAATATTTAATGAAGACGACATTGACTTTTCACAAAAAATTCCACAACCTTTTAGCGACGCGTATATTGCGATTTCTGAAATTGAACTGGTGATCGTGCCAGGCATTGCCTTTGACAAAAATTGCAATCGACTGGGCAGGGGAAAAGGATTTTACGATAGATTTCTCGCCACCTGCAATGCGATAAAAATTGGACTTGCCTTTGATTTTCAAATACTTGAACAAATCCCTGTGAACGAAAATGATATTCAGATGGACATTATTGTTACAGAAACTCGAATTATCAGGAAACCCTAAATCTGCTGGTCAGATATCTTTTTCAATTGGAGATACTTTTCGTAGGGCTGTTGCCATTGGTCATGATTTTCAGGTAGATATTCAATCACAGGAAATGAAACTGCAACAAGTTTTCTGAATTCCTGGTGGTTTTTTACAATTTTTGCAGATATCATTTGGACACCAATATTTCCAATTGAAGTCGCCTCAACCGGACCACACAATACTCTTTTGTTTGTGCTTGATGCTGTAAAGGAGGAAAGTACCCTGTTCTGAGAGCCACCGCCAACAATGTGCAATGTATCAATTTCTCCTGCAAGGGATTGAAGTCGCTCAATATGCAATCTATACTCAAGAGCCAAACTTTCAAGTATTGTCCGTGAAATTTCGCCGATACTCACAGGAATTTTTTGATTCGTTGTTTTGCAAAACCTTTGAATTTTTTCAACCATGTCACCCGGAAATAAAAACACAGAATTGTTAACATCAATAAGCGAAACAAATGGTTTTTCCTGCGAAGCAAGTTCTCCGAGCTCCACATATGAAAACTGTCGATTATAGGTTTTCTCCCACTGACGTCTGCATTCCTGCCATATCCAAAGTCCCATAATGTTTTTTAAAAATCTGATTTTTCCGTTATAACCACCTTCATTGGTGAAATTGTATTCAAGCACCTGCTGGTTAATCAGGGGGTCATCAAGTTCTTTTCCAAGAAGAGACCATGTACCTGAAGAAAGATATGCCCAGTGTCCTTCTGCAGGAACAGCAAACACAGCAGATGCAGTATCATGACAACATACAGAATATACTGGAATCCTGTCGCAGCCGGTCTCCTGACGAACAAATTTTGAAAGATATCCCAATTTTTTCCCAGGCGGAATAATACTACACAGAATATCTGTTGGAATACCAAGTTTATTCAAAATTTCCTTTGCCCAATCACCTCTTGGTTTGTATCTTTTTTTCGCAGGATTCAACATCTGAGAAGTTGAGGCAATCGTAAATTCATTTGCAATCGCGCCGCATAACCAGTAATTAAATAAGTCAGGCATAAAAAGCATCTTGTACGCTGACGAAAGCAGCCATGGACATTCCTGTTTCGTTGCATACAACTGAAATAAACTGTTCAGCGGCATAAACTGAATACCTGTTTTCTGGAATATTTGCTGCCTACCAACAATTCTAAAAACTTTCTCCATAATGTCTTCTGTTCTGCTGTCTCTGTAGTGAAATGGTAGACACATTAAAATTCCATTTTTGTCAATAAATGCGTGGTCTACTCCCCAAGTAGTCACACCAGTGCCAGCAATATCTTTACCAGCCATCCTCATCGCTGTTTTTATTTCTCCAAAAATTGCAGGCGCATCCCAGAAAAGATGCTTGTCAATCTGTATTCTATGCGTGGTAAATCTATGAATCTCCCTGATTTTCAAAATATTCTTCTCAATCCAGCCAGATATTGCCCTTCCACTTTCTGCTCCAAGGTCAATTGCAAGAAAAATTTTGCTGTCCATAGTTCCTCCGTCATTAAATTATTATAATCAAAGGATAATTTCGATCAAATTATGTATATATGGTTTACAAAGATTACTGATATTTTCCCCTTCTCTATCAATTCCGCAACATTACTCTCAACTTTATAAATTTCCGCATCACTCCCCTATTTATAAATTCCCTATCACCCCCGTATTTGTAAATCCTCCTATTACCCCCCTCTTTATAAAAGAGGGGTTGGGGGAGATTTCTTGAAATCCCTTTTTTACAAAGGGGGAAAAGAGGGAGAGGGATTTTGTAAAGGGGCAGATGGGAACCGAAATTTGAAAAGGGGAAACCACGAAGTAAATTGAAAAAAAGCAAAAAATACTTGACAGAAAATGTGCCAGTTATACAATCTATTCTAAACAAATTACTTTTCAACTAGGAGAATATATGGCTCAAAACATCGCAGTCATCAAGAAACAGAATCATCCTACCATTGACTTTGCAGCCAGTGAAATTCAAAAATACCTTAAAAAGGCTGGATTAAAACAAAAATTTCAGATTACCCTTGACATTGAAAATTATGACGATGAAGACAGAATATTAATCAAGCCACAGAATAATGGTTACCTCATTACTGGATCAAACCCGAGAAGCATTTTATTTGGAGTATATCGATTTCTGACAGAACTTGGATTTAGGTGGCTCAGACCCGGAAGACGCGGGGAAATAATTCCGGATATCAAAAAAATAAAAAGAAACATTAGGATTAATGAAAAGGCATCATATCGATACAGGACATTATGCATTGAAGGCGCTGCATCATTACAACACATACTTGACCTGATTGACTGGGCAGCAAAAAACAGAATGAATGGATATTTTATTCAATTTGACTACGGAACGCACTTTTTCAAAAGATGGTATAGTCACCAAGATAATCCATATATGAAGCCCGAAAAATTTGATGAAGAAGACGCAAAAAAATTCGTTGAAACTATTGCAAAAGAAGTTAAAAAAAGGGATATGAGATTAGAAAAAATGGGGCATGGCTGGACATGCCGAGCTCTTGGAATACAGGGAGAGGGCTGGGACCCTGCCAGAAATTCAATATCTGAAATCTCTGAAGAAAAAAGAAATTGGATTGCTATGATAGATGGAAAAAGGGAATTTTTTAAAAATGTTCCATTGAATACAAATCTGTGTTATTCAAATCCATCTGTTCGTTCAGCCATTGCAGACGCAATCGTTGAATATGCAGAAAAACACCCTGAAGCTGATGCAATCCATTTCTGGCTTGCGGATGGTTCGAATAATAATTGTGAGTGCGAAGATTGCCAAAAAGCAAGGGTCTCTGACTTTTATGTAAAAATCCTCAATGAACTTGATGAAAAACTTACATCTCGCAATATTCAGACAAAAATTGTTTTCCTGATATATGTTGACCTTCTCTGGCCACCTGAAATTGAAAAGATAAAAAATCAGGACAGGTTCATTATTATGTTTGCGCCCATTACAAGAAGTTACATCCAGTCATTTGCAAATACAAAACCAGAAGAAGGAATAAAACCATACATAAAGAATAAACTTGAGTTCCCAAAAAATGCAGCAGATAACATGCTTTATCTTCAAAAATGGCAGAATATGTTCAAAGGAGAAGGCGTTGACTTTGACTATCATCTTATCTGGGCGTGTTATTACGACTTAAATCACTTCACGATCGGAGAAGTATTATACAGGGACATTGTCTATTTAAAAAATATGAATCTACACGGATTTATTTCATGTCAGAATCAACGCGCAAGTTTCCCAACAAATTTTCTTATGGATATTCTGGCACAAACTTTGTGGAATAGAAAAATCCCTTTCAAGAAAATTGTCGAAGAAAGTTTTTCCAATGCGTTTGGAAAAAAGGATTCAAAAAAAGTGATTGATTTTCTGAAAGAAATGTCCCGGCTGTGGAAGCCATTTTTTGAACCAGTTTTTATCCCGCAACCTGATGAAAAACGCATAGCCAGTGGCATTAAAAACATAAAAAAGATGGAAAAAATGTGTGCAGAGTTTAGAATGTTTGTCAGCAGAAAAGCAAAATCCACCAGCGGCGCAACTGGATGGTCGTGGAAATATCTGTACTATTATCTTGAACTTCTCAACCTTTTGTTACCCGCGATGCTATGTTATCTTCACAGATCTTCTGAATGCAGGAAAAAGTTTGAAGAGGTGTTTGAATTTCTCAAGAAGAAGGAAAAAATTCTTCATCCTGCTTTAGATGTTTCCACCTACATCAATGTTCTTCAGTGGAGAGTCAATGAAGCACAAGGAGTTACATGACGCACAGAGAAAGGGTTATTGCCACCATTAAAGGTAAAGAAGTTGATAGAGTCCCTGCTGACTATTACGGTACTCCACAAGCCACTACCAAATATCTTAAGGAACTTTGCCTTAAAGACGAATTTGAATTAATTCAATTTCTTGACACAGATATTATAAGGGCAGTGCCAGGTCCGGGAAAGGTAAAATTTTCAAGAGAAAAGGAATTTATGAAAAATGTTAACAGTCCAGCTGAAGTAAGAAAGCTTTCAAAAGAAATTCCATCAATTGATGACCTGATTGACAACACGCCAATCATCCAGGCAAGGAAAAAACATCCCGATTATGCAATATTGACTTATGGACCTGGCTCAATTTTTCTGGGCGCAAATAGTTTTTTTGGTTATGAAACATCACTGATGCATCATGCGACAAGACCTGACCTGATTAAGGAGCTGATTAAATGCAGTGTTGAATATGCCATTGAAGTAATTGATAAACTTTATAGAGAAGCTGGAGATGCTGTTGACATCGTATCTCTTGAAGATGACTTTGGCACACAAACATCACTGTACATAAGCTACGAAATGTTTCTTGAGTTTTACAAACCCGCCTTCGCAACAATCATATCCCAGATAAAAAAATACGGATATTTTGTTCAGTTTCATTCCTGCGGCGCAGTTTCTCAATTAATACCTGACTTTATAGAAATTGGCGTTGACATTCTTGACCCTGTACAGGTTTCAGCAAAAGGAATGGACATTGAAACATTGGCAGCAAAATTCAAAGATAAAATTTGTTTCCACGGAGGAATTGATACACAAAAACTTCTGCCTTATGGAACTCCAGAGCAAGTAAAAAACGAGGTCCGGAAAATTATTAAATTATTTGAATGCAGAAAAATTTTCATTTGTCCTTCTCAAAACTTTCTTCCTGATATACCAGTTGAAAATCTTCTGGCAATGTACACAGTAGAAAGAACTTGCGACTCATGAAAGCTAAAAACAATAAAGAAATTGTGAAAATTCTGTCCACATACAAAAAAATCGGCAAGGACATTCAGAAAAAATTTAGCCAGTTCAGAAAAATAGGCAAAAGGTTAAAAGACAAAGAAATTTTTAAGGAATTGTGCTTTTGCATTTTGACAGTTCAATCAAAAGCTGAAAACTGCTGGAAATGCATAGAATCGCTTGATGATGCAAATTTACTTGAAAAAGGAAGTTCTGACGAAGTAATGCGTAGATTGAAAGGTGTCAGGTTTCATAAAAACAAGGCAAAAAGAATTATTGAAGCCCGTTCATCACTACAAATTTTGGTACGAATGTTAGAATATGAAACAGATTCCACCCAGATAAGACAGTGGCTGGTGGAAAATGTCAATGGACTTGGAATGAAAGAAGCCACGCATTTTCTTAGAAATATCGGAAAAGCAGATAATCTTGCAATCCTTGACAGACACATTTTGAGAAGATTGCATAAACTTGGTATTATTGAAAAAATTCCTGAATCCCTCAGCATCAAAAATTATCTTGAAATTGAAAAGAAAATGCAGATATTCGCTGAATCAATCAAAATTCCTGTCAATCACCTTGATTTTGTGTTCTGGTATCAGGAAACAGGAAGAATATTCAAGTGAAGAAAAATCTCAGATTTTGAGAAATCCCATTGTATCTTCCTTCTGACTTTCTCTTTATAAAAGAGGGGGTAATCCCCTCTAACTTCAGGTCTCCCTCCTTTGTAAATGAAGGCCGGGATGGATTTGAAATCCCCCTTTTGTAAAGGGGGAAAACAGAGGGAGGAAAAAGAGGGGCTGGAGGAGATTTCAAAATCCCCTCTAGTTTTAGGTCTCCCTCCTTTGTAAATGAAGGCCGGGATGGATTTGAAATCCCCCTTAATCCCCCTTTTGTAAAGGGGGAAATCAGAGGGAGGAAAAAGAGGGGTTGGGGAGAAGTTCTTGAGAATAGTCAATTTTTATTCCAGGTTCTCCAATACATGTTCAACGACGCCCTCTATATTCTCAATGACATCTCTATCTGAAAATCTCAAGATTTTCAAGCCAATTCCAGATAAAAATTTATCTCGCATCTCATCCTTTCGTCTTCCATCATCTTCATAGTGTTGCCCACCATCAATCTCAATAATCAATTTCGCCCTTGGACAATAAAAGTCAACGACATATTCACCAATTGGTCGCTGCCTGTAAAATTGATATCCGTTTAATTGTCTCATACGTATCTTTGACCAGAATAATCGCTCAACGTCTGTCATCTTCTGTCTGAGAGTTCTTGAAAATTTTTTGAGTTTTTTGTCATAGTGAATTTTCATTTTTGAAATCCCTCTTGCATCTTCCTTTTATAAAGGGAGAACAATACTTGATGAAAGATTATTTTTCCCAGACGCCTGCAATTTTAAATCCACATTTTTTGCAGGTACCACCAATAATATTGTTTTCAGAAACAAGATATCCTTCTCTCCTGATGAGAAGGAACCCGCACTTTGGACATACTGTATTTTCTCCTTCGTCCCCAGGAATGTTACCTGTATACACATAATAAAACCCTGCTTCTCTTGCCATCTTTCTAAACTGTTTTACTATTCCCACTGGCGTTGGGTAATGGTCTGACATCTTATATGTTGGGAAAAACCTTGAAAAATGCCATGGAATTTCAAAAGAAATTTTTGAAAGGGCATCAGCAAGCAACCGAAAAACCTGTTCATTATCATTGTATCCTGGTATCAATAATGTCGTCACCTCAACCCAGATGCCATATTCCTTCATCGCCTGAATGTTTTTCAGCACTGGAGCCAGATGAGCGCCACACAAATTTTTGTAGAAATTTTCATCTCCTTTAAGGTCAACATTGGCGGCATCCAAATATGGTGCAATTTTTTTAAGTGCCTCTGGACTCATGTAGCCATTTGTCACAAAGTTATTTTTCAATCCTACCTGTTTTGCAAGCATTGCACATTCATAAGCAAACTCAAAATAAACAGTTGGTTCTGTGTATGTATAGGAAATGCTATCGCAATTAAACCTCTTCGCATATCTTACAATTTCAGCAGGCGATGTTGTTCCACCATAAGCTGTATAGTCCGAAGATGCTTGCGATATCTCAAAATTCTGACAGAACACACACTTAAAATTACAGCCAACAGTTGAAATTGAAAAGGCAGCGCTTCCAGGAAGAAAATGGAAAAATGGCTTTTTCTCAATCGGGTCAATATTTCTTGCAACAGGATAGCCATACACCAGGGAAAAAAGTTCTCCATTGCGATTCACTCTCACATTGCATAATCCACGCTTTCCATCCTCAATCACACAGAAGTGATTACACAACCGACACCTGACTTTTTTCCCTTCAAGTTTTTCCTGAAAAAGTGCAAGATGCATGGTGTTAATCCAACCTGTATGTAAGAATCATCGGTTGCCCGTTTCTTAAAATCTCTACAGTAACAAGTTTTGTCTGACTGTTGATAATGTTGTTGTACACTGCATACGCCTTTGAAAGGCTATCAATCAGAGTGCCATTGACTCTTTTTATCACATCTCCTGGCTGCACGCCAATCTGCGAATACATCCCACCCTCAGGAATTCTATTCACAGTAAAACCCTCTACCCTACCTTCTTCAATGAATGGAGTCACGCTGATATTTGAAAAAACAGAAGGGTCAGACCTTACCTGGTCAAGGAGAGCATTAAGATTGATATTTTTTGGTTGCTGGGGAACCGGAACAGAAGACGATGAAGATGTAATAGGACCAGTGGCAGATAAAGTTGTTTCAGTTGATGGCAGGCTAGTCGCAACCTTTATAGAAGTATCCTTTACAGCAATCCCTGACTTACTGTCAATCTGTGGTTTTGGAAGATTAAGAGTAATTTCTTTGTCGTCATAATAAAAAATCACATTGTTTTCATTAATCTTAACCAGTCGAGCATTCTCTATAATGTCTCCCTCTGCTATCAAGGTCTCCGCTTTTTTTGACAAAATCTCAATGATTGCCCTTGAGTCAGCATCAGGACTGTAGATAATTCCTTTCAAAGTAATCAAACTTTCAAGAGATGGCGATGGCGTGGGCTTCAAAATAGATCTTACTGGTTTTTGAGGAGATGGTGGTGGGTCAGCAAAAATTTTTCGCTTCAAAATCAGAGAATAATCATTCGCGGAAAAAGATGAAAAAACTAAAAATAGCGACAGAAAAGATAAAACGCGTACCAGGCGAAGTACAAAATAAAAATTATTGGCGCACAGCATTATCTCACCTCAAAAAAATTATAGCATAAAAAGGCAAAAAATTAAAGAGTAAAGATCCCTTGCTCATTTCACGAAAAAAGAAACTGGTGTGGTTCTGGAGTTTAGTATGTGGTTTTTTCAAAGGCACTTTTTGACATTTATCCTTCTCCGTAAGGATGAGGAAAAAATGGAATGAATAAAAATTCTACTGGGATTGACCACTGAACCAGAATGGATCTGTTGTTCCAGAATACCACACAGGAACCTGTTGCTTTGTTCTTGATTCTACGTGCCCATCGCAAAAAAGGAAACTTGCCGAACCAGAATGTCTATATGCAATGCCCATTTCAGGATGATTGAAATTTATTCTTGCGTAGTAATCTGAATTATCAAGTTGTGGGCCTGGTTTCATATCGCAAAGCAAAAAGGTTTCAGCCGGTTTTATGATTCTTGATAGTTTAGGCCAGAATCTTAAATCAGGATCTGAACTTATTCCACACAAATAACCATTGATACCATACCATGTGGCAACTTTGTTCACTGCTGGCTCCATACCACTCCAGTTCACATTCCAGTAAGCAGAACTTTTTGGCTCTGCAGGACAACGCAAAATCCCTGAAACCCAGTTATCTTCGCATGGGTCATACATACTGCTGTATGCAGTAAAACCGGTTCTTGTCTGGGGTATGTACAAAGCAATCTGAGTGAACCACACATTGGATATCGTCGCATCCTTTGGAAAAAATCCATCCCAGTCCTCAGCGTACATTGCAAAGCAGATACCAAGTTGTTTGAGATTGCTTAAACATACTGCCTGATGTGCTCTTGCGCGTGCCTTTGAAAGAACAGGCAACAACATTCCTGCAAGAACTGCAATGATTGCAATCACAACCAGAAGTTCAATAAGCGTAAAACCTTTTTTTGTGTTTCTGCAAATCTTAGAATAATTCATGCGAAATTCCTGTTTGCATAAACCCCAAAAAATATGTCCTTTATTTTACCTTGTTTCCTCCTTCCTTTACAAAAGGAAGGTTGGGATGGATTTCATAAATCCCCCTTTGTCCCCCATTTTATAAAGGGGGAAATAGAGCCATAACCAAATTTTCAAAGAACAATAATCTTCCCTATTCCAGATTTTTTGAAGGACTTTTTACAACGACGAATGTTAACGACGGGCTATGATATTTTCTGTTTATTCCAATTTTTGTTACTGGTATCGGAGAAACTTGTTTATACAAGATTTACTCCTTTTGATGTTACATCGTTGATAGAATAATAATACAACATCCTCAAATTGTCAATAGTTTGATAAAAATATGTACACACCGGGTTTGGAATCTGCCGCCATATGTAAAATCAAGGAATTACAAATCCTATTATAAAAAATATGACTTTGAAAAGAGGGAAAGGTAGCTTCCCTCTTTATAAAAGAGGGGTTGGGGGAGATTTCAAAAAATCCCCCTCTTACTTCAGGTCTTCTTTCTTTATGAAATCCCCTTCTTACTTCAGGTCTCCTTCCTTTACAAAAGGAAGGTTGGGATGGATTTTGAGGAGGATCTAAACCCTTTTGAAATCCCTCTGCATCTCCCTTTTGAAAAGGGAGAAGATAAAATCCCCCTTTTGTAAAGGGGAAAATAATTTCACACCTCTCTTTATAAAAAAGGGGATGGGGCAGATTTTAAAGCACCTCTCACCTTAATCCTCTCCCACAGGAGGCGAGGAAGAATGGAGACGGAACTCTCCCCAAGAAGCGAGGAAAAAGAGGAAAGTATCCTTCCTCACCAGGAGAGGGGAGAAAAGCGAGGTGTACTCCACCCGCAAGAGGCGAAAAATTTTTGCTCTTTCGTAAATCCTTGATCGTATCTCCATTGATGAAAAATTTTCCCTTCCTGTCCCATTTCCCTTGATGAACGAGGGTGATGGTGAAAAAAATAATCCACAAACTTTTATAAGGAAATCCACAATTCCCTAAATTTTCAAAGAACAACAATTATTTCAGTACTTCAGATGATTGGAAAAATTGTTGAAATGAAAAATCAAAAGTGTATGCTTCAGTTTTTTTATTTATTTCCCTTTCTGCTGTTACTGCAGAAACTGGGTCATTCATTGAGTACCCCTTGTATCACTATCCTTGCTGCTTTTACAATGATATTAATACGGAACCATGAAGTTGTCAATAGGAAAACAAAAAT
>JAKPDB010000105.1 GCA_029552985.1 bacterium | reverse complement strand
CATTTTCAGCAATGTATTTTTTAACCAGTTATATGTAAAATTGGCATGCACTGTTCCATCATTAAATCGTTTCACATCCAATGTCAGAAATGAGTTTACTCTTAATGCAGTGTATTTGTAAATAGGTCTTGCTGGTATTTTGTCTCGGCCTTCGTGGAAGCTTCTTGCATACGGCATCCCATCTTCAACGGGTATCGCTTCATTTAATTTCCAGATCAAACTTTTTTCAGTCATCTTTATAATTGCTTTCTGACCTGCGGCTGTTCGCAATTTCCCTGTTCTTACACCAATCCCTGGTGGGTAGCCGTATTTCATTTTCATTTCTTTGTATTTTTCTTTCAAGCTTGCCCAGCCTTTATGATCATCAATCGTTGGGTGGAATTCATAAGAAACAAACTCTTGTATTTTTGGTATCATTGCAGTCCACAATGGCCTTGCATCACCTGAGCCTTGTCTCAATTTGTCAAGCCATCTTATTACAGCTTCTTTGTTTTCTATATCAAGGCCATATATTATCATTCATCAACCTCAACATCTATATTGCTACAATCATTATCACCATAGAATTGCTCAACACCTTTTTGGTTGTATA
Organism: bacterium; assembly: GCA_029552985.1. GTDB lineage: Bacteria > Ratteibacteria > UBA8468 > B48-G9 > DTJG01 > DTJG01. The sequence continues at coordinate 432 of JAKPDB010000105.1, read as the reverse complement.
GTTTCTTTCTTTTTTTATCTATGGCAGGGTAATTCTTCGTATACGACGTAAGTTCTTTTATTTTTATATTTCCATTTAATATGTTTTTTAAAAGTTTATCATACAATTTCTGAAAAAACTGTATGTCGCTAACTTCATCTATTTTCCTGCTTGCACCATAGTATGCGGCAAGCAGAAGTTCGCAGGTTTTATATGTACACAATAAATTCAGCGCAAGTGAATTTTCAAGGCTTGATAATTGTTCTGTACTTGCATAATCACTCAAATCAACCAAAACAACATTTTGTGCAATTGCAATATAATCTGTTATTTCAGTGTCTGGTATATCAATTTCACTTATTTTCTTTGACAATCTTCTCACATCTTGAATAGTGCAAAACATATTATCACCTCAACTTTTTTGGTTGTAGCTGCGGTGCAATCAAGCCCATT
>JAKPDB010000102.1 GCA_029552985.1 bacterium | reverse complement strand
AATGAAACAGGACAATGCTGAAGCGCCTGAACATCAGTATCAATGGCAACAGTTTCGATATTCTGAAAAGAAGAAGCAATTCTTCCAACAATCTTTCCACCTCCACCGCCAACACCGATTGCCTTAATTCTTATTGGTGTGACCTTGGTTTCTTCAAGAACAAAGTTAACCATATTACCATCCCTCCCATATTTTTTTCAATTTATCTCCGGTTTTTTTCTTAAATTGTTGCAATTTCTTTAGCCATTCAGGTTCCGTTCGTTCGTTAATTGACATTTCCTTTTTTCGCAGTAGCAGAGTTCCGACAACTGCTGAAAAACAAGGATATTGATAAGAAGCAGCCAGTCCCAGAATGCCTTTCGGTGTTCCCACTCTTGCTGGTCTTTTGAACATTTCCTGAACACAATCAACAAGTCCCTTCAATTGTGAAGAACCTCCAGTCAACACGATACCGGCTCCAAGTCGTGGTGACCTACCAAGGTCCTTTTCAATAATGCTTTTCACTCGAACCCTGAGAATATCATCAATTCTTTCATAAACAAACCTTGAAATTTTATCGATGCCTACCATCATTCTTGTACCAGTTCCGACTGTTCTTACTTCAATTTGTGCTTCAAGTTCAGGGGATTTTTTCGCAACCAGGGATTGATAATTACACCAGCCGTAATCTTTCTTAATTTCGCTGGCTGACTCCATGGCAATGTTTAGTATCAGGGATAAATCTTTATCAATCAATTCGCCACCGCACTTTATGGAATAGGTTCCATAGAGATTTCCGTCCGAATAAACAAGAAAATCTGTAGTGCCCTTGCCAAAATCAATAACAAGGACTCCTGATTTTTTTTCCTCTTCTGAAAGTAATGCTTCTGCTGAGGCCCAGGAATGCGGATAAATACCATCCACTTCAGAACCAGCTTTCTTGATACACTCAATGATATTCTGCAAAGGATTGTCAAGAACAATGCATATGTGGACAAGTGCACCAATAGAACTGCCAAACATTCCTTTTGGATTTTTCTTAACATGGGTTTCATCGTCAATAATGTATTCCTGTGGCAAAAGTTTCAGAATGTGCGACTCAGGCGGAATTTTGCTATTATTTTTTACATTTTTCAGAAGATTTTCAATATCTATTTCAGTGATTCTTCTTCGCGATGATTCTAGTCCAAGTTTATGAGATGCAGTCCACCCCCTCACAAATCCGCCACCTATACTGATATTTACCAGAGGTAAACTCATGTTTGTCTGTTGTTCAAGTTCTGAAAGTACTCTTTTGATGTATTCAGTACAACCGTCCATATCAATAACTCTGCCATTTTTTACAATTTCTTCCTCGTATTCTATATGCTCTGCGCCGACAATTTCCATTGCAACATCATTCACAATAGCAACCATTCCTGCAATTTTGTGTGAACCTATGTCAAGAGAAACAATGGCTTCGTTTTTCATTGTTTTTCCAGCACCCTCTCTTTTATGTAAGGCTGTTGAAATCTCACATCAATGTAATCAAACAAAAAGTTGTTTTTCCTGCAATTCTTAAGAACTTCTTTTGCTGTTGCAATCTGCTTTTCAATTTCATTTCTGTGAATGTAAATTTTCGCATCGTCTGATACCAGTTCTATCCTGTCGGGGTCATTGACAATCACTGTATCGACAGGAAAAAGATTGGCAATTCCGTAATAATTATACCACTGTTCAATCTCTTTCAAAATCTCAAGCTTATCAATTTCAGATGTTCTGACGCCAATTTGTTCGATGTGGATTCCCTGAATATTCCACCCTCTAAAATTTTCCTGCAATGGAAGGAAATAACCATTTCTGTCCATTAAAGCAGCTGAACTGGTATTTGTGACAAGAACCCAGGGATTCCTAATTTTTACCCTGACAACCACTGTATCAGGTAGATGTTTTTCTATATAACAATCCTCAATAAAATACACCTGTTTCAGTTTCGTATAAATATCAGCCATATTGACTGAAAAGATACTTGTGCCTTCTGGCACAGAGATATAACCTTTAATAAATGAACTGTATGAGTCAGGTTCAACGATAATGTTTTTCAGGGAAAAGATTGAAATGTTCTTCAACCAGACAGGCAAAAAAAGTTTCAGATAAAAAAACAGCCCAATTATCAATAACAGCAACAAAATGTAAAGATATTTCTTAATTCTTTTTTTCCTTTCCTGAATCAATTTTTCCCGCATCTTTGAAGTCCTAAATCAATAAGTTTTTCACATAATTGTTCAAATGAAATCCCTGCATGAGCCGCTGCATCAGGAAGCAAACTCAACGGTGTAAAACCTGGAATAGTATTGACATCAAGAATAAACATTTCGCCATTATCCTGAATAATGATTTCCATTCTTGCGCAGCCAACACATCCTAAAACCTTATATGTTTGAAGCGCATATTCGGATGCTTTCTCTATGTATTTTTTATTTATCTGAGGAGGAATAATATGCTTGCTTCCTCCCTTTTTATATTTTGCTGTGTAATCATACAATTTTCTGTTTGTTCTTATTTCAATGGGTGGAAGTATCTGTAAATCTTCGTTGCCGATAATTCCAATCGTAATTTCTTTTCCTTTTATGAATTTTTCTATAAAAACCTCACAATCCAGTTTGAACGCTTTTGACAGTGCTTTTTTCATTTCGTATGTGCTGTCAACCACAGAAATTCCGAGCGTTGAACCAAGA
>JAKPDB010000098.1 GCA_029552985.1 bacterium | reverse complement strand
CGGATGTGACTTATCCTGGATATGACAAAATTCTTTTGATAACCAATTGTGGCAGGATGTGTCTGAATAGACACAAGATACACATAGGCAAGGCATTCGCTAATCAACCTGTAGGATTAACAGAAGTTGATAGTGGCATATGGCAGATTGACTTTATGAGGTATACTTTAGGGTTCTTTGATGAAGAAAGTGGGAAACTTGCACCAACTGATGACCCATTTGCTTTTAAAATAATTTGAACAAAATATGAAAAAAGTGTAAACTATGTCCCAAGAACAAAGTGTAAACTAAGTGTCAGGAATAACACGATATCTCAATCTTACTCCCTACAAAGGAGTCAAAATGAATGAAATAAATGAAAGAAAAGGAATGCCGTTGCTTGGGGATAAATTCCCTGAAATGGTTGTCCAGACAACGCATGGTGTTATGAAACTACCTGGGATATTTTCAGGTAAATGGTTTGTGTTATTCAGCCATCCCGCAGATTTCACTCCTGTTTGCACAACCGAATTTGTGGCTTTTCAAAAAAGATACGAAAAATTCAAAGCATTAAATTGTGAACTCATAGGACTGAGCGTTGACCAGGTCTTTTCACATATAAAATGGGAAGAATGGATTGCTGAAAATTTGAAGGTTGAAATTCAATTTCCGATCATTGCAGATACAGGCGCAGTTGCAGAAAAACTTGGACTTATCCATCCAGGTAAGGGAACAAATACTGTTAGAGCAGTATTTGTGGTTGATTCTGAAGGAATCATTAGAATTATTCTATATTATCCTCAGGAACTTGGCAGAAACATGGACGAAATACTAAGGGTTGTTGAGGCAATGCAAATATCTGACAAAAACAAAGTAGCAATGCCAGCCAACTGGCCAAACAATGAAATTATCGGAGACCATGTGATTATTCCGCCACCAAAAGATGTCAAAACAAAAAAAGAAAGAATAGAAAAAGCGAAAAAGGGCGAATTTGAGTGCTTTGACTGGTGGCTATGCCATAAAAAATTATAATACCTGAATACCTCATTTTCGCCTCTGTAATTAACAAGCAAACGCTGAGTTGATATTGGTTTCTGCATATCTCCTTTTAAGAAATTATTCAAGACTCAAAATTAAGTTGGGAAACCTATAAGAACAATTCTTGGCGGTTTTATTCTTGTTCTGTTGAGTTTTGCTTTTTCGACAAAACATCTTGGACTTGGCACTGAAACGATTAAATCTGTTTTTCAGGGCAGCGAGGTTGTATGGTACAGTTTTCTTTTAAAAATCATCCTTACTTCAATAACATTAAATTTTGGGGGAAGCGGAGGAATCGTTACTCCTATATTTTCGCGATAGGCCTCTTCACTTCTTTCAGGAGCAGCAAACACACCAATCTCTGCAAGTATTATGTCTGTTGAATTATTTGGTCCCTATGTGGCGCCTTATGCAGCAATATCATGTATCATAAGTTTTATCATTACAGGGCACAGAAGCGTGTATCCCTCTCAGGTAATGACAATTACAGAATCAGAATCTATTTAAGTAGAAATGGGAAAAGAAATAGAATTAACTCCAAAAATAAGACCAAGGAAAAAAGATTAACCTATTTTTTCTGAAATTTTTCAGAAGATATAGAAAATAAAAAATTATCATTTTACTGTTTCCTATTAGTTAATGACACGAAACATTCCAAAAACTCAGAATTGTATTGCGCTTAATTCATAGTGTAAAATAAAAAAAGAAATTTTAATGTCGCCTGAACATCTGGCGAAGTCAAAAAGGTTGTGAAATTCATTATACTAAATATTCGTCTTCAAGGAGAGAGGGAAAAAAGAGAGAATAAGGAACAGGATAAGGAAGAGGAAAAATAGAACAACCGGTTAAAGTTTTTAGCAGAACGAAAGATTTTAACAGGGAGAACATATGAAAATTTTTAATGATATCACAGAGACAATAGGTAATACACCGCTTGTGAGATTAAACAGGATTACACAAGGTATCAATGCCACTGTGCTGGCTAAACTTGAATCATTTAACCCTCTGTCAAGTGTTAAAGACAGAATCGGTGTTGCGATGATTGAGGATGCAGAAAAAAAGGGCATTCTCAAAAAAAATTCTGTGATTATCGAGCCCACAAGTGGAAATACTGGTATCGCACTTGCTTTTGTTGCTGCATCCAGAGGATACAAATTGATTCTTACAATGCCTGAAACAATGAGTATTGAAAGGAGGAAATTGCTCTCGATTTTTGGAGCTGAACTTGTGCTAACTCCTGGAAGCGAAGGGATGCCAGGTGCTGTGAAAAAGGCAGAAGAACTTGCAAAAGAAATTCCGAACTCCGTAATTTTGCAACAATTCAAAAATCCTGCAAATCCAGAAATACACAGAAAGACAACTGCTGAAGAAATCTGGAATGATACAGATGGTAAGGTTGATATTCTTGTCAGCGGTGTGGGAACAGGAGGTACTATCACAGGGGTCGCAGAAGTGATAAAGAAAAGGAAAAAATCATTTAAGGCAATCGCTGTTGAACCCGATGCTTCTCCCGTATTATCAGGAGGTAACCCTGGTCCTCACAAAATTCAGGGCATTGGCGCTGGCTTTATTCCTGATGTACTCAATCTTAACATGATTGACGAAATCATAAGAGTGAAAGAAGAAGACGCAGGTGAAACTACTCGCAAACTTGCAAGATTAGAAGGAATCCTTGTTGGTATTTCGAGCGGCGCTGCCTGCTGGGCTGCACTTGAAGTTGCAAAAAGAAAAGAATCAGATAATAGAATAATCGTCGTTATTCTGCCTGACACAGGAGAAAGATACCTTTCAACCTGGTTGTTTGAATAACAGACGAAAAATTAATCAAGGCCAATTGCTTTTCTCAAAATCAAAATGACGTCTGAAATATCAACCTGCTGGTCATTGTTCATGTCCGCAGGATAAAGATTAATAGGGTCAAGGCCTATTGCCATTCTCAAACAGAGTATTACATCGCTGATATCAACATTGTCATCATTATTCAAGTCGCCTTTCATTCCCTGCCTTGTTGTAAAGAGTGTGTAATCACTCCACTGGCTCCATGCACCATAACCATCTTGATATCTCACCCTCCACATATACGGTGAGTTCCCCAGAAGTAATGGTAATGTGAT
>JAKPDB010000077.1 GCA_029552985.1 bacterium | reverse complement strand
GACTGTATTAACACCACAAGTCCCTCAAGAAGAATCACAAAAATATTACCCAGCACAATAGCAATCCAGCTTAGCCAACCAGCACCAGCTTTTCTTATCATATCCGAAATCGCAAATATTGTAATAAAAAAACTGAAATGGTTAAGAGTAAATGCTGAAATACGTATAAAAGAAACAGTGTTTGCAAGATATCCCATCATAATCTCAAAAATATGAAGCACGCCTTCAATAAACCCCACAAAAACCCCTTCCCTGTGTTTAATGGCATCAAACAAAGATTTTAAGAAAATCGCAACTATTCCAGTTACAAGCAGAGAGGCAAGAATCTTTAAGATCACGCCCTCTGCCTTTGTAATATAAGCGGCTGCGAGAGCAGCCCCTGCCCAGAAAATCACCCCTGAAAACAGGCCTGCCTTGTCAAATAATACTGCGTCTCTTTTTCTATTAATTGCGTTATTTATGATATTCAAAACAATTCCTGCTGTCAAAATGATTATTCCAAACATGATACAGGAACGGAAAAGTATTGATACATTTTTCATAGGATTTATCCAGAGTGGATGAAACTCTATTCCGAACACACTTCCGTATAACAATCCAAATATCATTGAAGATATGCCCACATAAACCATGAGGTAACCTGCCTGTTGCATTGCTGATTTAAATCTCCACAGAAACAAAATTCCGAGCATTACAAAAACCGCACCATGCCCTATATCTCCAAACATCGCTCCAAACATCAAAAGAAATGACATTGCCACAAAAAGTGTTGGGTCAAGATATCCATATCTCGGGATACCATATGTTTGAACAATCAATTCAAATGGTTTCAGAAATTTATTATGCTTGATGTTTACAGGAATCTCTTCCTGCGGTATACCGGATTCTTCTGCCGGGATAAACTGGCAGTAACATACAGGGTCTGTCTTTTGAATTAGTTCAGATACTGATTGAGATTCTTTTTCAGGTATCCAGCCAGATAAAAACATTGTCATATTTGTCATTACAGTAAGTTTTTTTGTTTGAACAAGTTTTTCATATATTTCAATGGATACAGATATTTTTGATAATACACCTGCGTATTTTTGAACAATTTCCTGTATTCGAGAATCAACAATCATAAGTTCTGCTTTCAATTCTTCAATTTTTTTCCTGTATTGTTCAACAGGGATATCAGTAATTGAAATATCAGATGATATGGACGACCAGTCTATTTCTTTTTTCACCCTTTCAAATGTTGCAATATCTTTTTTAAGTATTATAATACCGATAATCAGTCGATTATTTCTTATTTCACCAGGTATAACAACGTGGGGAATGCCAGAAAGCAATGTTTCCAGAACCATCGATTTATCAGGAAAAATCTCCCCTATTTCTGAGTGGATAAAAGTAAAATTTTCCGCAGTTGGAACAGGCAAATAAATAGGGTTCTTCTCAATCAGTGGCTGCAAACGAGAAATTTCCTTTAAAATTTCCTCCTTTTTTTCAAAAAAACCATTCAGGTTTTCCTGTATCTCCTGAAGGGATGTCTCTGCTTCAATATAAGAAGCAGGTACATCTGAATAAGAAGGAACAAAATGAGTTTGCTGCGTAATATAGTGATACCTGCTAATAATTTCCTTCCATCTTGCTGATTCAAACCCCTGTTTCAATGGCTGGATATTTTCAGTACTTCCTGATAAACCTGCAGCATCCACCGGATGAAAAAATCCTGTGCTCATAAGTTTTGCCAGCACTGAACTGGCTTTATGTCTTCTTACTATCGCTGTTAAAAGCACAAGTTTTTCTGGTAGCATAAGAAATCCTATTGATACGTCCGTGTTTCAAAATATTTACTAACAAACAAACTGATAATACGTTTTGTTTCTCTTTGTTTCAGAAAAATATAACCAAGCGGAATACCAGCTGTAAAAGGGTTTGAAATAAGTGCTTTTCTTATTTCCTGGATAATAATACTTTCAAGCATACTGTCCATCTCTGAGATTTTCTCTGGCAATGTTTCAATTAATTCAAGATATTGAGCGGGTATATTGAAAAATCTTTGCGACGAGTCCTGTTTCATCAAATCTTTCAGATTTTTCTCTGAAAAATGCTGCCCGCCAGGGATAAAATAGACCTTTTCCAAATCAAGTTTTCCTGCGTAATACAATCTTATTCTTGCAAGCCAGGAAAGATTTTCTCTGTCTATTTCTGCCCCAATAATTGTTCTGGTGATTTTTTTGTCTGTTTCAGATAGATGCTCAACTGCATTTTGCAATTTTAGAAAATACTGTCTGTCCAGAGACATCTCAACAACATATAGTGAACCTGTTTTTTCAAAATTATCTTTTGCTTCTTCAATTGTCCGTGCGTATTCCTTATTCTGAATCGTTTTTATCACATCATCAATTGTTTTTGCTGTCAAAATAGAGGAGAATTCTTCTGTAAGATTTTCTCCTTCGGGCATTTGTTTCTTGAACCACATTCTTAAT
>JAKPDB010000060.1 GCA_029552985.1 bacterium | reverse complement strand
CTCCTGACTCTTTTTGTTATACCGCTTGTATACCTGTTTTATGTGAAAAAGACACATAAAAAATAGAGCCCACGGGGAGATTTGAACTCCCGACCCGTCGCTTACGAAGCGACTGCTCTACCACTGAGCTACGAGGGCTTTATTTAATTATACCTGAAAAATTCTATCCTTCCAATGCTGACTGGTCTTTGATATTCTTCAATGCGTATCTTGCAGCATCAGCAAGTTCGCTGTAAGGATAGAAAAGCGCAATCTGTAAAAAACATTCCTTTGCCTTTCTGATCTCGCCCCTTTCAAGGTAAATTTTTCCAAGATTATAAAGAGCATTGTCAGCAAGTCTGCCAAATGGATTTTTTCTGATGAATCTTTTGTATGCAATAATGGCGTCATCAATAAAACCCTGCTGCTGCAACATTTCAGCAAATTTATAGTCATAAGCTGGTGGTATGGAAACATCTGGATACTTTCTGATAGATTCTCCAAAAATAATGGCAGCTTCCCTCTCGTCTTTATTTTGAATCAATCGTTCAATTTCTTTCTCTTTTTTAAATAATTCAACCTGGTCATCAAAAGGTATTATTTTCATTGGAATTTCACCAACAATTCTTGAAAGAGCATTTTTCCCTGATACAACATTGCGAATATACATTGTCTGCTGGAAAATTTTCGTCAAAAGCCCGATAGCCATGCCTGCCAAAAATCCACCAACATGAGCTCCAAAAGCAACACCAGATGCTGCTGTCATATTCATATTAACAAGCATTCCAACCAGTTGCTGAACAAACCATACTGATATCCAGAACCACGCAAACACATCAAATGTTCCTGAATCAATTCTAAAAAATGCGAAAAAATAATACCAGAAAGTGATTCTGCTAGATGGAAACAAAACCAAATATGCACCGAGCACGCCTGAAATTGCACCAGATGCTCCAATGGACGGAACTGATCTTGCCTGGCCATAAGTAAAAGTCCCGTAAAAAACAGCCGCAATTACACCCGAAAATAAATAAAATAAAAGATACTGAAAATGGCCCCATCTATCTTCAATGTTGTCGCCCATCAGGTATAGGTACCACATGTTTCCGACCAGATGCATGACTCCTCCGTGCAAAAACATTGATGTAAATATGGTCAACCAGGAAAACCTATCTGGAATAAAGCCGAATCTATTTACAATTTCTTGATAGGAACTACTAAACCCATACAGAAAAAATACGCAGACATTGATAAAAATAATAGTGTAGTTGACTATCGGGAATCTCTTTACGCCAAATTCATCACGGACAGGCCATAAAAAAAACATTATGTACCCCTGTTTTCTGGTAAAATTATAATATGAACAGTAACAATCGTAAAAATGTCCTGATAATAAGACCTGGAAGTTTAGGAGACATTATCGCAACAATTCCTGTCTTTTTGTCTCTGAAACACGCATCTTTTAATGTCTATCTTATAGGCAGGGAAAATGTTAACAGGTATTTAGAATATAAAGGCATCATAAAGAAAGGGATTGATTTCAACGATATCAGGTTGGTAGATTATTTTCATGAAACAAAAAAATTAGATATCCCTGGCTTTCCTAATTTTGAACTTGTTTTGTGTTATATTGAACCAGAATGCAAGTTTTCTCAAAATCTGGTTTTGACATATGGAAATAAGATTATCTTTCACCCTGTATCAGAACACATATCCATCCACATTACAGATTTCCTTCTTGCGCCGTTAAAACAATATGGCATAAAAACTTTTTGTTATGTTCCAACAACAAAAAAGATAAAACGGAATATTTTTTTCATTCACCCGGGCAGTGGTAGTGAAAAGAAAAACTGGCCGCGAGAGAATTTTGCAGAAGTTTTTAAAACAATGAATAAGAATTTTGAATGCAAAATTTTAATTGGCGAATGTGAGCAGGAACAAAAAAACTTCTGGATACAGAATGCAGGAACTCAAAATATCGTAGAGGCACAGAATATAATTTCTCTGGCAGAGGTGCTTGAAAAGGGAATGTATTATGTGGGAAATGACTCAGGTGTTTCCCATCTTGCAGCATTTTTGGGTTTGCAATGTTTTGTAATATTCGGACCTACAAACCCGGTTATTTGGGCACCCAGGGGAGAGAATGTGGAAATCATAAAAACATCTGTTGAATGTGCACCATGTACCAGAGAAAAAAGATCTAATTGTTTAACTGTGATGTGCTTGCGGGAAATCAAAATTCATCATACTATATCAGTAATTGAAAGATATCTAAACTTGTAACAAAGAGGCTCATGAATAAGAAAATCAATGTAATGTCCGCGATCATATTGTTTGCATTCATATTGATTGCGGGGTGCGGGAAAAAAGATACCGGAACAATAGAAGAAAGAGCAAAACAAACAGGTGTAAGGACATTGGAGAAATTAAAAACTACTGTGCATCAGGATAATCTTCTGTATCTAAAAAATAAAATTAATACCTATAAAAGACAAAACGGTAAATATCCTGACTCCCTTCAGCAACTGGTTAACGAAGGATTTATTGACAAAATCCCTGAAGTTCCTTCTGGCATGCAATATCAATATGACCCAACAACAGGGAAACTAACTCTGAAATAGCAATCCATTTTTCAGTTGATGACAAACCAAAAAATTGTGGTATAATTACGTCATGGAAACGGGGCGTAGCGCAGCTGGCTTAGCGCGCTTGGTTTGGGACCAAGAGGTCCCCAGTTCAAATCTGGGCGCCCCGATGTTTAAAAATATGAAAAAAAAATTTTTTGTATCTTTTCTTGTTTGCATTGTTCTATCATCTGCTCAATTATTTTCAGCAATTATTGAAATACCAAATATTACTATTCAGAATCCTTCCTTGCAGGGAATTGTAGATGTAAATGTCTCTTTTTCCTCAGAAAAGGCGTTTTCTGGATATCAGCTAACAATTCAATACAATCACGAAATTTTGAAAATTATAGAAGTAATAAAAGGCCCGCCAGTGGCTTCGTTTACAGTTTTGTCAAATACAAATATACCAGGAGCTATACGAATAGCAGGATTTAATCCAAACCTTTCTGGAATTTCTGGAAGCGGAGTGCTTGCCATATTACGGTTCCAAATTCTCCAGCAGGGAAATTCAAATCTTATTCTTTCTTCTGTGAAGCTATCAGATGAATCAGGGCAAACAATTCCATGCTCAGCGTCGTCTGGAAGCATCAAAGCAGGCGAAACTCAACAGAAACCAGAAAAACCACAGGAAGCAACGTCAAAACCTGTTTCTTCGCCTGATACAACACTAAGTGCACAAAAACCACCAGTTACGATTATCTCCGACCAGGAAACAAAGCCATTTATTCCAAAACCCATTGAAACTCCAAGGCCAGAGGCCCAAAATTTTGATATAGATACCTTTCTTGCAATGCAAGAACCAATGGGTCACATTGAAACCCACAAAGAATCTTCCCAAACAAAACCCTCAAATAGCGTAACTCTTCTCGTTCTTTCTGACTTCGGGAATCCTGTACCACCTGCTGGCATTACCACGTTTGTGAAGGGTGAAAAAATTAATTGTAGTGTAGAATCAGAAATCCTTGTCAGTGATACTGAAAAAGTTGTATGTACAGGATGCGAAGGGAAGGGCTCTGCCTACAGCACAAAGAACAACAGCATTTCTTTTGTTATTGACAGGGACTCAAAAATTATCTGGAACTGGAAAAGGACACCAGTAGAAGCTAGTTTTTTGATGGAAACACCGTCTGAGGTAAATTTTGAATTTTCAAAAAAAGAAGCTTCTATTCCTGTGAAAGTGAGATTCCTTGGTGGACTTACTGATACAGTTTTTTTAGAAACAGCCAGTAAATTTGAAATAACATTTTCAGATACATGTTTAACTCCAGAAAGAAAAGAAACTTCAGCTATCATCAAAATTCCCGATAATTTCTCAGCGGGCAAATACGCAATATCAATTTATGGTAAAACGAAGGACAAAAAATTGAAGGTAGAAAAAAACGTTACTATCATGGTGCCTGCATTTGCCTCCCTCGGAGAAGCGAGTTCAAACGAAACAGACAAATTGATTATGATTCCTGTTATGCTTAATGGCAATGTAAAAAATATTTCAAGTTTTGAAATTGTTATGACTATTCCGGAAAACATCAAATTTATTAGAATTGAAACCACACCTGGAATAAAGATTATGAGCGGATTTGTTCAAAAAGGAAAATACTTAAAAATCAGTGGCGGACTTATACCCACAGTGGATATAAAAGACGGAAAACTCTTCAACATTGTATTGTCATATTCAAAAACACCTGTGGAAAACAAGTTTAAACCTGTTCGCATTTCCTTATGGGACGAGCAGGGTGAAAAAATACCTGTTCAAACTCAAACACAATGAAACAAAAATTTTTAAAAAGTCTGTTCTGCATAGCCATTCCTGTTTTACTGATTTTTACCATTCATGCAAATTGCCAGGCAAAATGGACAGTGATGATATATCTTGATGGAGATAACAATCTTGAAAAGTACGCAATCAATGATTTCCTTGAAATGTCTTCAGTAGGTTCAACCTCAGAAGTGAATTTCGTTGTCCAGTTCGACAGAATCGCAGGTTATGACACAAGATACGGAAACTGGACAAATACCCAGAGATTCAGAGTCACCAAAGATATGGAACCAACAATTGACAACGCAATTTCTGACTGGGGTGATGGCTATGGTGGAAGAGAAACAAATTCCGGAGACCCGGAAGTACTGGTGTCATTTATTAAATGGGCGAAACAAAATTATCCAGCAGAACATTATGTTTTAATACTCTGGGACCATGGTGATGGATGGAAAACATTGAATGAGGTTGCAAAAAATATTGAACAAGGATTAAGACAACCCGGAATTTCCAGAGCAGAAAAAATTTCTCTCGAAAAAACACTCAAAGAATTAAAAAGAAAAATTCATGCAAGGCGATATCAAAAAAGTATGTGTTTTGATTACACGTCATCAGATGAACTCACTCTGAAAGAAATAAGACAAGCGCTTTCTTCTGAAAATTGTGATGTTGATATCATTGGCTTTGACGCCTGTCTTATGGGAATGGTAGAAATTGCTTATGAGTTGAGAAGTTACGCAAAATACATGGTGGCATCTGAAGATTCAATTGTAGTCACAGGTTATCCCTATGATGTGATTTCTCAGGATATTGTTAATAACTTTGCAATTACACCCGAAGAATTTGCAAGGCACATTGTCCAACATTACGCTGATTTCTACGGTCATTACAGCACAGAAACACTATCTGCGATAAATCTTTCTTTGATGAGCCAGCTCTATGAAGCGATAAACTCCATATGCGCGTCTGCGATAGAACTCGACAACCAGTGGATTTACTTTTATATCGCTCTTTCAAAAACTCCACATTTTGATGACCAGGATTATAAAGATTTGAAAACCTTCGTTGAAGAGGTATCTTCTAATGCGTCAGATCCAACGATTATAAATGAGGCAAGCAACATTATTGATATCCTTAACAACGCAATAATAGAAAATTTCGGCGGCTTAACTGGAAAAGGGCTGTCAATTTATTTTCCTGATGCAACAGCAGGAATTTCACCAGAGTATAGCCCAGAAAATCTTGAATTTGCCAGTGGAAGGTGGAAAAGTTTCCTTGAAAAATTTTCAACTGCAAATATTTCAAACGGGTTTGCAGTCGTATTGCTGGAAACATTTGACTCAGGTATCCCGGCAGACTGGACAATCGTTGATGGAAATAATGATAATATGACATGGACAACCACAAATCCAAAAAATAGAGTAATTTCAAATCTTGATAGTCCCTTTGCAATTGTCGATAGCGACTGGGCTGGTAGAGTATGGATGAATGAACAGATAATTACAAGAAGCGTCAGTATTGATGCTTCAAAAAGAATATTTCTTGCATTTGACCATTATTTCAAATCATACGGTTCTGAAATTGCAGATGTCGACATAAAGGTCGATTCAGACCAGTGGAAGAATATCTTAAGTTATCAGTATCAGGATGCTGCTGGTTTTTTAATTCTCCCGCTTAATCCATATATCAATAAAGCAGGTACTACTCAAATACAGATCAGATGGAACTATCAAAATGCCTATGATGCATATTACTGGGCTATTGACAACATCCGGATTTTGCAGGAATCAGGAATACCAAAAAAAGGAGACTTAACAGAGGATGGTACTATTGATATTTCTGATGTTATACTGTGTCTCCGCATGTCAATAGGGCTTGACCCGATGAACATTGAAACAGCAGATATGAATTCAGACGGAGTAGTGGATATCTCAGATGTAATTTTGATTTTAAGGAAAGCAGTAGGCCTTGATTGAAAAAATTTGACAAAAAAAGATGAATGAAAAACTATAAAAAAAGGAAAAAAAGAAAAATTTTTCAAAAGGAGTGAATCTGAAAAAATTTTCAACTGAGTTTAAAATTTCAAAAAAACACTCTCTGCACACCTTTCCTTTGCAAAATTCAAGAATATCTTCAATCAGTTCATTTCCAAAAATTTCATTAACTGGAGGCAAAGATGAACAAGAGAATTTTATTCTTTGCTGTTTTTGTTTTAAGTTTTCTTTTTGTTTCCAGTGGCTATTGTAAGATAATAGCGATATCAGCTGGTGGGGCTCATACAGTAGCATTAAAGTCAGATGGGACAGTAGTAGCCTGGGGAGATAATAAGTGTGGTCAATGTGATGTTCCAGAAGGTTTAACTAATGTAATAGCGATATCAGCTGGTGTGGAGCATACAGTAGCATTAAAGTCAGATGGGAGAGTTGTAGCCTGGGGAGATAATGAGTATGGTCAATGTGATGTTCCAGAAGGGTTAACTGATGTAATAGCGATATCAGCTGGTGAGGATCATACAGTAGCATTACTTTCAAATGGAAGGGTTGCTGTCTGGGGAAAACAATATTTTGCACCCTGGGAATTTGAAGAAGGATTAGAAAAAGGAGATATAAACGGAGATAGCAAAATAGATATAAGCGATGTAATTTTATGCTTGCGTATGGCTATAGGACTTGACCCAACAAACATTGAAGTAGCAGATATGAATGGAGATGGATATGTAGATATAAGTGATGTAATACTGGTTTTGAGAAAGGCGATAGGACTTGAATAGCCACCTTCCGAACCGGGTTCGGAAGAAGGGGAAATAATATGAAAAGGAATTTAATATTTCTTTTATTTTTCTCTTTCCCATTATTAATTTTTTCACAATCATCAACAACAAATACAGAAACATCAATTCAAAATATATCACAACTTATTGAAGAACTTGGTGATTCTGATTTTTTAACTAATTATTATGCGGGAAGAAAAATATTAAAATTTGAAAAGGAAGCAGTCCCTGAACTGATAAAAGCGTTAAATCACAAAAAAGGAAAAGTGAGAATCGGAGCCATTATTTTGCTTGAACAAATAAAAGACGAAAGGGCTGGCCCAGAATTCATAAAAATAGTAAAGGATAAAAACAGAAAGAATAATGAAAGGACCATTTGCGCCTTTGCTCTTGGTAGAATGAAAATAAAAGAAGCGTCGCCTGTGTTAATTGAATGCCTTTCAGAAGATAATACTGAGTTGAAATCTGCCTGTATCATTGCGCTTGGCTCTTTGAAAGAGGAAAAAGCCGTTCCCTATCTTATGAAATTTTTGAACGATAAGGAAGATGAGATAAAAAGGTTAAGTTTGCGCGCCTTGAAGGATATTGGAGAAAATAGCATCCCGGAAATTGAAAAAATGGTAAATGAAGGAACATTTGAAGAAAAACTTCAGGCATTGCAATTGCTTGGTGAAATAAAAGGAGAAAAAAGCGTAGAATTGCTCAAAAAACTTTTGAAAAATAATGATAAATATATTGCAATTTCTTCTGCGTATATTTTAAGTACAATTGGAAATATAGAGGGAGAAGAAATCGCAACAAAAATGAAAAAAGATCCTGATTCAAAAATTAGAACCTTATCAATCCAAACTCTTGAAAACATAAACAAAATTAATCTGGTAAAAACAGGAGTGGGAAAATGAAAAAATTGATTTTTGTATTTTCAGTGTTTCTTTATGTATTTTCTGTCGCCTTATTTTCAAAAACAGCAGATGAATGGGTCGCAGATGGTGACCAGGCATTGATGAACCATGATACCCTTACCGCGTATCAATGTTATCTGAATGCGTATAATTTGAACAACAATCACCAAGGAGCAAATTTTGGACTGGCATTGTTGACATTACCCCATTTTTTGATTGATGGAGGGGATACAGAAGTAAGGAATTTCACCCAGAAAAACGGATTGAGTATCGTTGGTAACCTTTACGAATCAGTAGTAAGTAGATGGGATGTAGAGCAGACGTCAACAATACCGGAAGTACAGGACTTTTTAAATTCTCATATTATTCCTTACATAAATCAGTCATTACAGTACCTGAATAAAATACAATCAGGTTTTCAAAAAAATTTAAATAAAAAGATGCAGTTTTATGAAGCATACAAAGAAGCAACGATACAGACAAGCCCAGGTGACTGGAAGTGGAATATCAGATTAACAAATTCAGGAAACTTGATTCAAAAAGGCTGGTGTGACTATCTTTTTTTGCCATCAAACATAGAGGTTGGTGTAAAATGGAAATCATGCGAATTTTTTGATGAAATTTCTACTATTGAAAGTAATACTGCAACAGTAACAACACCTGCAGGAACATTTACCAATTGCATAGAGGTTGTAAGAGAAGAAACCTGGGAAAACTGGGATGGAGAAATTGTGTATAGGAAAATGACTGAATATTTTAAGAAAGATGTGGGGTTGGTTAAGGGAATTTATTATGAAGAAACAGTAGATACAGAAATAGTGTATTCTTATACTCAAGAAACCTCTCTGAAAAGTTATAGTGTGGCTGGCACAGGGTACTTCCCAATTCAACAAGGAAATTACTGGACATACGAGATTAAATGGTGGGAAAATGGAACACAGGGACAATATTCTGACGAGACCTGGGCAATTGTTTCTATTTTTACATACGATGGGTCTATTTATGAAACAGATAAAGAATGGGATTATGGAGAAACACAGGCAGCAAAAAGTATTTTGAATTTAGTCAATGGTCTTCTTAATATTGCCTGTGCTTATAATCTTGATGTTAGTTATGATGATTTAAAAAACCTTAATTTAAAACAACTTCTTGATAAGTACCCTGCATTTTTAACAATAAAAACAGACGGACAGACAAAGTTGAATAATGCGCTCAATTCCTTTAAGAGTTACCTTGATTCATTAATAGGAAGTTACGACTTTATAAAAGATGAAACAGACCCACAGGCAGACGACTTTTTATATTTCCCAGACAATGAAGAATTTAATTATCTCAAAGATGACTTAAGAAACCTCATCGTAAATTGGAGAAACACCTTAAATGATGGCGGAGCAGATTTTGACCCAACAGATTTGTTATTGAAACTTACATATTATGCATATGGCTCACCTGTTCAATTTCCAAAAAGGATAGACCTTTCAAAATTCTTTACAAATCCAATTACAAGAACAAATTTACAGCCATTACAGTTTGATAATGATGGAGACCTTGTTCTTTCTTCTCTATGGAATTTTGACCAGACAATTAATGGAGTATTTCCTGATTTAACAAAAAATGAACTTGTTGGATATTTTAAAAGTTCTCCCTATTTTGAGTACCGCTATCCTTATATTGTAGATGAAAATTCAATTCTTTTACACGGGTTTGTTTATAATGATATAAATGAAATTCAGTCAATCAAGATTTATAGAGATACAGAGCCGAGAATGTCAAATAAGGTTTTAATTGCAACCATATATCCTGAAGACCTTTCTGGAGGAGAATGGGGAGGCGACTTTGAATTTCTTGATGATACTGCATCTGGTGATATTTACTATTATATGGCAGTGATTGATTTTAAAGACGGTTCTTATTCTTTTTTTAACATCGAGCGAGCTGCCAGAAATCTGTATGTAGACAAAAACTTTTCAGGCACATACAAAGGTACATCTGACCAACCGTACAAGTATATTGGAACTGCTGTAGAGTATGGAAATAAAGGAAGCACGATTTATGTTAGACAGGGAACATACAGGTTAGGAGACGATCCTTTCATCAGTGATGATGGTATCTATATAGATGAGAACTTAAGAATGGTGGGTAGTTGTGATGATTCCTGGCAATCAAATCCCACAGGTCCAAATACTATAATTGATGCACAAAATATGTTGACAGGATTTAGTTTGGGTTGGGGAAGTGCGGGTTCTTCAATTGAGAATTTTATTATTAAAAATGCAGAAGATTTTGGGATTGAGGTATATAACGAAAATAACGAAATTAAAAATTGTGTGATTCACAATAATGGAAATGGATGGGGAGCAGGTATCTATATTTACGGTGGCAATGGTTCTAACATTAACATTTCAAATTGTACAATTGCCAATAATTACGGAAGTGGAATTGCAGGTGGTGGATATGATATCTCAATAAAAAATTGTATCGTTGCGAACAACTCAACTGGAATAAATCTATGGAATGGCTGGGGATTAATCTTTTCTTATAATGATGTCTGGGGAAACGGAACAAATTATTATGGTATTTCTGACAAGACCGGTATAAATGGAAATATTTCTCTTGACCCGCTTTTCATTAACCCTGCAAATGGAGATTACCGATTATCAAAAAATTCCCCCTGTATCAGTGCTGGTGAAAATGGGTTTGACATTGGTGCTTATAAGTACACAGCACAACAGAAGGGAGATATCAGCAATGATGGTGAAGTAGATATTTCAGATGTAATATTGTGTTTGAGGATGGCAATATCGATAGATGAGCCAAATGTTGAGGTTGCAGACATAAATGATGATGGTGTAGTGGATATCTCTGATGTAATTTTGATTTTAAGAAAATCCGTTGGACTTGATTAACAATAGAAACCTGACAAAATTTTATTTCTTCCCGGAAATTTCATTAAGAGGATGGGAAGAATGCTAAAATGGAAGTGTGTCTTAATTTTGATTCTTATATTCTTTGTAACCCCTGAAACTATCATCTACTCACAGGTAAATCCGATCATCTTTAAAAACTCTGATTTTGAAATTAAAATTGAAATCTTTATTGATATTATTCATATTTACTGGAAGACCAGAAGTGAAAATTCAACATTTGAATTGAAAATCCTTGAAGATAATGAGGAGTGCTTTGTCTTAATTCCAGAATATAAAGAAGGTCTTAAATATTATGTTATTTCAGGCGGCACAAAAAAAATACAGATAATTCTGAACCAGGTCCTTCCAGAGCAAGAGAGTTACCTTCTTGCAGAAGAATTACATACATTCAATAAAGGCATATCTCTGGATTATATTTCGGAATATATTGAAAAAGTTTTGACATGGGCTAAAAATGAAAATCTGGAATATGGAATTCCTATATCTGTTTCAATAGCACAATCAGCACTTGAAACAGGATGGGGACAGAGTAATTTATGTACTTCCTATAACAATTACTTTGGTCTTATGTATCCCTGGGGTAAAAACAGTCCGTATCCAAAAAATGGAATGACTGCTTCTGGTTATAATATCTACTTTGAAGCATCAGATAGTTTTCTTGACCATGGATGGGGATTAAAAAATTATTCACGATACCAGTTCTGCCGGGATTATAAAAATGACCCTGATAGATTCATTAAAGAAATTAGAAAAGCCGGGTATTCAACCGATGAGATGTATGCAGCAAACGTAATAAAGATAATGCAAAAATATGACCTGTATCAATATGATGAACCCATAACGTTTTCAACAAACTTCAAACCAAAAAATTTAATTGTGACAGCAGATTTCCTCGACAAAGAAACGAACCAGCAGGAGAAATAATAACCATGCTTTCACCTGGCAGCCAGGGTATTGTTCTTGATAATCCATATAATTGTATTTGTAAATTGCTTGATGGAAAAAACTGGATATGGTGGTATGTTTCAATTAAAAACATGAAAGACGGACAGGTTTATACAGGTTGGTGTTCTGAGCATAGATTGAAAAAAAGAAAAGGTGATGTCAATGAAGATGGTGTGATAGATATTTCAGATGCGATTTTGTGTCTCCGCATGTCAATAGGACTTGACCCGATGAACATTGAAACAGCAGATATGAATTCAGACGGAGTAGTGGATATCTCTGATGCAATTTTGATTTTAAGGAAAACAGTAGGCCTTAATTGAAAAAGAAGGAAGTCCAGCAAATTTGGAATTTGTAAGGAAAACGAAAGCTTGACAAGAATTGCAGGCAATTTTACAATAGATATGAAGTGTTATCATATTAAAAATATGAATCATAACAAAAGCAACATGCGACCCGTAAAAGAAACAAGTATTCTCAAAAATACATTCTCCATCATAACAAAATTCTTTTCAATAGATTACCAACGACTGCAAAGGAGCAGAAGATGAAAACACTCGATAAGTCACATAAAGCAATTCTTATCTCTCTGTTAGTATTTGTCCTCACAATCCCTGCCTGGAGTACAACTGTTAGCATTCCAAATACAATAGGAAAGCCCTCTTCTGCTGTTGAAGTACCTATTAACATTGACAATGCAACAGGAATTACTGGCTTTCAATGCACAATTACTTACGATACAGCTGTAGTTGTGGTATCAAAGGTGAAAAGCGGTTCAATCACAGCAAACTGGACTATCGCATCAAATTTAACAATTCCTGGTCAGATTAAAATTGCAGGATTTGACCCGAATCTTACCGGACCATCTACCACATCAGGTTCTCTTGCAATCATAGAGTTCAGTGTAGTGGGTAGTTTAGGTTCATCCACACAACTAAGATTTACTGACTGTAAATTGAGCAACAAAATGGGTGGTGCAATTCCTGTAACAACAGTGGACGGATCATTTAAAGTAGGGCTAAAAGGAGACATCAACCAAGATGGTTTTCTGGACATTACCGATGTGATATTGTGTTTAAGAATGGTAATAGAACTTGATATAACAGTGGGTGGACAAAGCTATAGCAGTCCGTATACTGAGGAATTAAAATGGGCTGCTGATATGAATAACGACGGCATCGATATTACTGATGTTATCTCGATGTTGAGAAAAGCCATAAGCCTTAGTTAAATAATAGACGCAAGGAGGAAAAAATGAAAGGTGGAAGAATGAAAAAACTATTTGGGATCGCAATTTTATTTTCATTAGTTTGGATGTTGCACGCTTACGCCGCAACTGTATTTATCCCAAAAAATCTTTCTGGTAGTTCTGGCTCAAAAGTACAGATACCCATCAATGTCGATAATTCAACAGGTATAGTTGGATTCCAATTTAAAATAACCTTTGATGCCTCAGTTTTACGGGCTCAATCAGTTGAAGCAGGAAGTTTGACTTCTGGATGGCTTCTTCAAAGCAACACACAGGTATCCGGAGAAGTAAGCATTATCGGAGTTAATCAAGAATTAACAGGGCTTTCAGGGCAGGCAGGCTCTCTCGTATTAATAAATTTTGATGTCATTGGAGAACAAGGTACATCAACAGAACTTTCATTCGCCTCTTTAAAAATTACGGACGAAACAGGTAATGCAATTCCCTTTACCTCTGAAAATGGGTCATTCACAGTGACTCAGGCTGCGCAGCCAGCTTCTGTTTCTGGAACAATCTCTTATTCAGGCATAAAGACAGGAACAATTAATATTGGGCTTTTCACTTCTCCTGATTTTTCTGGTGCACCCGCATATGGAACTTCAATACAAAGTCCAGGAAATTATCAAGTTACAGGTATTAATCCAGGAACTTATTATGCTGCTGCATTCATGGATTCAAACGGCAGTGGTCAATATGATCCTGATGTAGACCCAGTAGGACAATACAGCCAGAATCCAATAACCTTAACTGCAGGCCAGAGTAAGACAGGTGTGAACATCACATTACAAGACCCAGTTGTACCAAAGGTAGCAACACCAGTATTTTCACCTGCAAGTGGTACAACATTCACTGACCAGTTGCAGGTAACAATCAATTGTACAACGGTTGGAGCGACCATCAGGTATACGACAGATGGAAGTGAACCAACAGAGACATCAACAGCGTATACTGGCGCCATCACAATAACCCAGACAACGACGATCAAAGCGAAGGCATTCAAAGCAGGGATGACAGCCAGTGATACTGCGAGTGCAACATATAGTAAGAAGGTAGCAACACCAGTATTTTCACCAGCAAGTGGTACAACATTCACTGACCAGTTGCAGGTAACAATCACTTGTGCAACAGTAGGTGCAGAAATCAGATATACGACAGATGGAAGTGAACCAAATGAAAATTCTCCAGTTTTCACTGGTGCCATCACAATAACTCAGACAACCACAATTAAGGCAAAGGCATTCAAAGCAGGTATGACGCCAAGTACTATAGCAACTGCTATATACTACACCGGACAGCAGGAAACTGGACTTAAAATCGGAAACACAGCACAATTCACAATGCCGACAGTCCTTGAAGGAAAAACAGTATACGGTGAAATTCCGAACAATCAGACTAATCAAAAAAATCCAAACATGACAGTCACAATCACAGAACTCGACCCAGTTACAATTCATGGTGCCACATCAATGGTCAGTTGTATATTCAATGTTAAGGTTACGAACATCAGTGCAGGTGGTTCAGCAGATATCGTGTTTGATATACCGAGTGGAATCAGTCAAGTGTTTAAGTATAATCCGTATACAAATGAGTATTATCCATTTCCTCATCAACAGTTGTCACCAAGCACACGTCCCGGATATACAACAGTAACAATCACGATAACTGATAACGAGAAGGATGCCCAGGGAAGGGACATAGATCTCGACCCAACACCCAAAGTTATTAATGACCCAATTGGCATGGGATTACCAGCAACTGGGATAACAGAGGTTTCTGGCGGTGGTGCCGGATGCTTTATTGCAACAGCGGCATTTGGTTCTTATCAGGAACACCATGTATGGATACTCAGGCAGTTCAGAGACAGGTATCTATTGACAAATCCTGCTGGTAGGGCATTTGTTAAGTGGTATTACAAACACAGTCCAAAGTATGCATCAATCATCGCAGCAAACGAAGCATTAAGGGCAATTGTCAGAATATTACTGCTTCCAGTATATACAGTTGCATTCCTGACTTTGAAACTGGGCATCTTCTTCTGGCTAATCCTGGCAGGAGTATTATTATCTTTAATCAGAAGGTGGAAAATGGTCAAAAAGGGGATACTAATTTTGATTGCGTTTTCAGTACTTGCTGTAGCTACACCTTCTTTTGCTTATGACTTCAATCTTTTCAAACCTGCGACTGGTGAGCAAAATTTTGTTATCAACCATTCAAGCCAGGTCCTTGAAAAAGGAACATTTCAGTTTGATTCCTTCTATTCTTTTGCAAACAAGGTTTCAAGAGCACAAATTGCAGGTGTTAGAAGGAATTTGATTGAAAATCAATTGCTTGAGGTACTTGGCGTATCGTATGGTATCAGTGACAGGTTTAGCCTTGGAATAGATTTTCCTGTGGCAATTGATCAGGATACCCAGGTTCCGGATAATATTATTAACTTCAGAGAAAGGAGCGCATTTGGAAATGTGTCAGTGTACGGTAAATATAAATTTTTCGGTGGAAAAGACCAGTTGGGTCTCGCAGTGGTTCCATTCATTGGCGCAGACACTGGAGACAAGGAAAATTTTGTCAATGCGGACTCAACAGTACTTGGTGTAAAGATTGTTGTTGATAGAAACTGGTGCAATCACTCTTTCCTTACATTTAATATTGGATTCAGCCACCAGGATAAGGAACAGATAGGTCAGATAGAAATTGACAATGCGCTACTTTTCGGAATTGGTTTTACGCAACTTTTGCCGAATGAAAAAACTTATGCAACAATCGAAATTACAGGAAGAAGCGATGACGGAATTTTCGACGATAGCAAAAAAACACCAATAGAAGCGCTCGGTTCAATCACTCATACATTTGGAACAAACACAAAATGGACCATAGGAATCGGAAAAGCATTGACTGATGGTTACAGTGCTCCGAACTTCAGGATCTTTACAGGACTAAGAGCCAGCTTCTAAGGGAAAAAAGCAGAACCTTAAAAACCCCGGTTAACATGAACAAACCGGGGTTTATTTTTTATCTCAAGAAAAAATATTCCCACTCTAATTTTTCTCCCACAAATCCCTTGCATTGGTCTACCTCTGTTGATGGAGAACGCAGGGGTCAGGGTGAATACCTTCAAAATCAAAACCCTAAATCCAAGTCTTAAGGAAATCGATTCTGACTCTGTTGTGGTTTCGAGTTTGGGATTTTCAGAAAGCACCCCTCACCATAATTTTTGTCTGACAACTTTTTTCTGATACCCTGTCTTGAAGAACCAAGGATGGAAATGAGGTCGAAAAGAATTGAAAATTGAAGGATGCTTGTGCGCTATCCACGATGTCAAATTAATATAACACTCTATTTCAAAACTTGTCTTGACATTTCAAAATGGTAGGTGGTATAATTAAGTTATACAATGTATAACATCGAAAAAATGAACATTAAAATCAATGGCCCAGTGCCTCTTTCAAAGCAAGTCAAAGAGAACATCCGCTTTCGCATAGAAACCTTTGTCTATAAACCGGATGAGAAGATTCCATCAGAAGAAAATATCGCTAAGGAATTTTGTGTAAGTAGAATGACAGCGCGACAAGCCATTATTGAATTAATCAATGAGAAACTGCTCTATAGGATACCCGGCAGAGGAACTTTTGTTGCTTCTGGACTGGCTGCTACTGAAGCAGGACAAAAGGGGCATAGTTCTGTTATCATGGTTATAGCGCCAAATCTTAAACATTCTTTTTATTATCAAATTATATCCAACGTTGAAAAAACCATGACAAGAAATGGTTTAAATATCATTCTTCGTTCAGCAAATGAAGAACGACATGAAGAAGAACATTGTTTGAATGATGCATTGAACCTTGGCGTAATTGGTATCATTCTCATTGCAGGAAAGTATTCAACATACAATTGCGACATCATTGAAAAAATACGAAGGAAAATACCCATTGTCTCTGTAGATGTGGCTGTTAGAGGTGTCAACATTGATCTTGTTGCATCAGACGACAGAAACGGAGGTTTTCTTTCAACTGAGCACCTTATAGAACTTGGCCATAAAAATATTTTACATCTCGCTGGTCCGAAAGGAGATTCAAGCGCCGAAGCAAGGCTTCAAGGTTACGTTGAAGCACTTAAAAATTACAATATTAAGGTCAGGCAAACTTTGATAAGACCCACTGAATGGCGTTTTGAAGATGGATATTATCAAACAAAAAAATTTTTTCTAAATGGAGAAGGGGCAAGTGCGATATTTGCCTGCAATGATGAAGTTGCTGCTGGAGCATATAGAGCGTTAAGGGAAATTGGAATTAGTGTACCCGACAAAGTTGCTATTATAGGTTATGGTAATTTAGAAATTGGTAGATGCATGGAAATACCATTGACCACTATAGACCAAAATGCGGATGAAATGGGAAAAGCAGCATCTGAGACTTTGCTTGAGAAAATAAAAAACAAAGAAAAAATTCTGGAGACAAGGGAGGTGATTATTAAAACAAAATTAGTTATAAGGGATTCTTGCGGAATAAAAAGTAGGCAAAAAATAAAAATAACTGAAGTAACTAACCAGGAGGTAAAATGAAAAGAAATGCCAGTAATTCTAGTTGGACAAGAAAAGGTTTTACGCTGATTGAATTACTTGTTGTGATTGCCATCATAGCGATACTTGCAGCAATGTTGCTTCCAGCACTCAGCAAAGCGCGGGAGAAAGCAAGGCAGGCCGTCTGTGCTGCAAATATGAAACAAATGATGCTATGCTGGCGATTGTATGTTGATGATTATTCAGGTAATTTACCAGCATGCGATCCCAATTTTGTATGGGGATATCCTCAAAGAACCACATGGGTTCATTTGATAATCCCTTATTCAAGCACAAAGTACAAACTGTATGTTCCCGACCCAAATAATGTTTATATGATTATCCTAAGTAAGGGAAGCATTTTCATCTGTCCATCAGTAGCAAAATATTATACACCTGGAGTCAGCTATGTTACCTCTGTGTCATACGGAATGAATATGTATGGTGTCGGGGGCCGTGATACAGTGGGTCTTGGTTACTCTTTGCCATCAGATAAGTATAGACCGGGAATGAAAAAAGAATCTCAAATAAAAAGGCCTGATGCAACTCTGGTTTTCGTTGATAGTTTTGATAAAGTAAACCTGAGGAATTTTGATGTGGACCCGTCAAAACTTAATAATCCCAACTTATCAAAGGTTGACTTGAGACATTCCGGGTTTGCAAATGTGGGTTTTGCGGACGGACATGTGGAAGCAATGAACTATAGCACTCTTTGCGCTCCGTATCAGACACCTGCTTATCCATCCATTATTACCAGTTATCTCTGGGGATGGGGCTACTGATTAGAATTTTTACTCAATAGTAAAAAGGAGCATGGACATGAAAAAAACAGCGATGCGTGCTTTTGCAATATTTTCACTATTGTGTTTAATAACGGGCACAACGCACCTTTATGGAAACCAAATGTCTGCAAAGGTTGATTTCAAAAGATTTTTTGCAAAAAAGTCTTGGCCTTTGATTAGCAATGGATTTGAAGATGGTTCTGTTACTGTGGAGACAGAAATTTTTTTCAAGAATCCACCGGCAATGAAATTAAATTCTGGAAAAAGTAACCAAAAGGTTGTCTCGCTAACCTTTTATGTTATCAAAGAACAGTTTCAATTGTTTAAAGGGAAAAAAGTCAAATTCACAGCAAAGATCAAGAAGATAACGGGTCAAGCAACACCATATATCCAGGTAAGGTTTAACAAACTGGATGAACAGGGGAAGTATCAATTTTTGTTCGGGAAATCACAACCCATTACAATTGCTGATTCAGAATGGACAGATGTAACATTTCCTATTGAAATTCCCAACCAGCAGGATGTCAATGCCATGAATTTCCAGATATATCTAACGAAAAGTGCAGTGCCAAACGTGATCGTCGTGGATGAGTGCGAAGTAAGTGAAGTAGATTCTGAAACCGTGTCAAACGATAAAAAAAAACAGAATAGTGCACCTATACTGTTTTCGTTTCCACAACACGACGGACAGCCACTTGAAATAGTGAAAGAAGGAAAACCTGTTGCAACCATTATCATCGCAAAAAATCCAACACAGGTTGTGATCTATGCGGTCAAGGAATTAAATGACCATATCAAATTGAGCACAGGAACTACCCTTCCAGTTGCCACAGATGAACAACCCATTTCAAAACCTGCAATCCACATCGGAACCACATCCCTTTCAGCTCAACTCGGACTTTCTCCTGATATACTGCCTCCTGATACTTGGGTTATCAAGAGATTCAAAAATAATATTATCATCTCGGGTGGTGACAATAATCTTAACATTCATCCAGTTGGGAAAGACCTTGTACCGTTTGGCACACTTTACGCAACATATGAATTTCTTGAAAGAGTTGTTGGAGTACGATGGTTCTGGCCAGGAAATGATGGTTTACTGGTTCCAGAACATAAAAGTATCGTTATTCATCAAATAAACTGGCAGGGTACACCATCTTACAGCACCCGTTATGTTTTTTATGGAGTACCAGAAGGTATTACACCTGAACAAGCATGGACATGGTGGAGAAGGATGCGACTTGGCGGTGTTGATGGTAATCCTTTTGGCATGCACTCATTTACTGAGTGGAATAAGAAATATGGCAAAGAACATCCAGAATGGTTTGCCCTGCAGTTTGACGGAAAAAGATTAAACTTAGATGACCAGGACGAGCATAAAAACGGACATCTATGTTACACTAATTCTGAGGTCCTTAATGCGGTTATTGATGAAGTAAAGTCTGCTTTTGAAAAGCAACCCTATCTTAAGTATTTTTCGATAATGCCAGGCGATAGCAATGAACGATACTTCTGTCAATGTAAAAATTGCCAGAGTCTGTTAAAAGCCAACCAACCCGCAAGCAAGAAGTATAGTTTTGCAATATGGTCATTTGTAAACCAGGTAGCAGCAGAAGTGCGAAAATCATTTCCTGATAGATTTATTAAATGCTGCGCCTATGACGGTTACAGAGACCCACCTGAAGATGCGTATTTTCAACCAAATGTTGCTGTTACCTATTGTGTGCCTGAGGAATTGAGAAATCCTTGGGCGGATGATTTTAAAAAAAGATATGTTTCGGAAATCACTGCCTGGAATAAAAAGGTGGAAAATCTATATGTATGGGACTACTGGTTATATCGCTGGCAACCAGGACTTTATGGAGCTCCCGCAATTTTTCCTCACCTTTTGCAAGAAATATATCTGCTTGAACAAGGCCGCGTCCGCGGACACGTCATTGAACTATGCAATAAAGATGTTTCAGGTGTTCTGCACAACTTTTGGCAGGATTGGATGATGGACCAGATCAATGTTTATGTTGGATTTAAATTGCTATGGAATGTTCATCAAAACATCGATGAAATACTGGATGATTATTATAAATTTTTCGGACCCGCAGAGTCACTAATTCGCAGTTTTTACGAAAGCATGGAAGAAGCTTTTCTCGATGCCGCCACAAAAGACAAAGATAATACCTGGAACTGGGAAACATGCTGGCACAAAACATATACCCCTGAATTTGTTAACCAGACAATGAAATACTTAAGAGATGCAGAACAGATAACACGTGGCAAAGAACCATATCATACAAGGGTGGAAAAAATTTTACAGGGATTTGCCGCTTTTGAAACAGCAAGCGAGAAATTTTCATCACCCAAGAAAGAATCTAAAAATAAACAGGTTACTGTTCCATATTCAAAACAGGCACCAATTATTGACGGAAAACTTAACGAAAATCTTTGGAATTACGCATGCAGGTTAGGTGATTTTGTTGACCTTTTTAATAATCCTGCTTCAGTGCAAACTGAATTTTTTCTCGTTCATGATAACAAGAATTTTTACATTGGCATACGTTCCTATTTAAAAAACAGTGAAATAAAGAGATTTTCTGCGTCCGGTAACACTGACAATCCTTTATGGGAAGCAGAAAGCTGTGAATTGTTTTTATCGCCTGATTCAGTTCAATGTTACCAATTTTTAATTGGCCCTGATAATTTTTTTACCGACATATACACCCAAGACATCAAAAATTTCAAAATGGACGGCATTAATTGGAATGCAAAGGATATTGAATATGCCACCAATATGAGTGAAAGATTCTGGTCAGCAGAAATAAAAATACCATTTGCATCCATACAATTTGATCCAGAATCAGAATGGAAAATAAACGCTTGCAGAAATTATTATGAGCCAGAACAGAAAACCACAGCAACAAGTAAATTATGGAAAATTGAACACTCTTCATGGCTTCCAGTTTTCGGTTCTTTTCATAATATTTCTGCATTCGGCTTTCTTAAAATTGAAAAGATAACAAATTAATAATAAGCATATTTTAAAAATCCCAAAAAGGAGAGTCGATGAAGTTGTATCGAATACCTGATGAAGAGTTTAAGAGAAGATGGGAGGCAGTACAGAAAGGAGTAAAGGAAAAGGGTCTTGATTTTCTCATTGCTCATTCAGATGAGGCGGACTTTGCTAATGTGAGGTATCTTTCTGACTACTGGCCTATATTTGAGTCTGCTGGAGTTATTGTTCCAGCAGAAGGAGCACCAGCGCTTCTTATAGGACCTGAAAGCGAAACATTTGCAAGAGATACCAGCAGGATAAAGAAGATTTATAAACTGATTGAGTACAGGGAGAGTGCTGAGCCAGAATATCCCAGTATACAGGTGGACACATTTTCTTCAATTTTTCAGGAGATATTTGGTGGAAGGCAGGTAAAAAAAATCGGGATTGCCAGTTATCAGATTTTCCCACTTCCTGTATATGAAGGACTGAAGAAGGCAGCGCCTGATGCAGAACTGATAAAAAGTGATGAGATTATAGTGGACCTGCGTATTATAAAAAGTCCTGTTGAACTTGAGATGCTGAAAGAGGCATTCAGAATTTCAGAGGCAGCGCTTGCAAAGACACTAAAAAAGATGAAGCCAACGATGACCGAACTTGAAGTGGTGGGTATCATAGAAGAGGCACTATATTCAGAAGGGGCAGAGTATGAGGGGCATCCCCAATATGTTCTTGCAGGGAGAAACTCCAACCATGCCATAGGAAGACCTGGATATGCAAAATTAGGCAGGAAAAACCTTATCCAGTTAAACATAGGAGCTCGTGTTGCCGGCTATTCTTCAAGTGTTGGCAGGCCCGTATGTTTTGGTAAGATGCCGCAGGATATGAGGAAACTTGTTCAGGCAGGACTTGATATGCACTTCAAGACAATGGAGTGGATGAAGGCAGGTATAAAGGCAAATGAGGTGGTGAAAAAGTTTTTTGAATATGGAGAAAAATTAGGAGTGAGTAAAAATATACTTTATGGGCCCTGCCATGGACTTGGTATGATGGAGGTTGAAAGACCCTGGATGGAGTCACATTCTGACTATTACCTTGAAGAGAATATGACATTCCAGGTGGATACATTCCTTTACTGTGAGGAGTATGGGTTGAGATGGGAAAATGGAGTTATTGTGAAAAAGGATGGTGTGGAACCACTCTCAAAAAAACTTACAAAGATCATTGAACTGTAAACAAGGAGCCAATTTGAGATACGAGATGATGTTTGCTGATGATTTGAGAAAGGCGATTAAAAAGAATATCCCTTTTGTGATACCTGTTGGAGTAATTGAATACCATTCTGAACACTGTGTCTTTGGGGTTGACACTCTTGTAATCATTAAAGCGCTTGAAATCATTGAAAAAGAAATGGATATTGTTATTTGCCCGCCTTTTTATTATGGGTCAGCCAGTTATGCAGTTGAGCCACCTGAAAATAATGGAACCATACATATTCCGCCTAAAACACTCTATCTCTTTGCAAAAGACCTTTTCATAAGTATGCTTCGGATAGGAATAAGAAACATCCATGTTTTCATTCATCACCAGAGTGAAAACTTTGTCGCAGGAATGCCCACAGACCTTGCATTTAAGCTTGCGGCAAGGGAGACAATTTTTGAGTATCTTGAAAAGGAACGTGGAGAAGGATGGTGGGGAAATGAGAAAATGAAGGACTATTATTCTATGCATGATAAAGGAGTAGACCCATTCAGCTGGATTAAGATACACCCATTTATGGATGAAGAGACACAGAAGAAATTCGCCATAGACCATGCAGGAAAACAGGAGACATCTCTTATGCTTGCATTTTGCCCTGAAGGCGTTGATATGAAAAGGTTTACAGAAAAAAAGTGGTATAGTAAGGAAGCAAAAGAGGCGACTTCTGAATATGGACTTGCCGCAAAGAAGATAATATTGAAAAGCATGAAAGAAAGGTTAAAAAATGAAAGATGTCTTTGAAATAAGAATTATTCGTTCCCCATATGGTGATTTCTATGGCAGGGATATTGAAGATGCTTTAAAGAATCATCCTGATTGGTACCTTAAAGAGATAGCAAAAGAAGGGTTTAACGCAGTATGGTTACACTGTGTATTAAGGGACATTGTCTCTTCAGATGTATTTCCTGAGTTTGGGGGCAAAGAGCCAGAGCAAATCACTGCGTTGAACAAAATGGTTGAAAAGGCAGGAAAATATGGACTGAAGGTGTTTCTCTATTTCTGTGAACCAAGGGGCATTCGTGAAGGAGACCCATTCTGGAAAAACCACCCTGATGTGAAGGGTCAATCAATGGTTTTTAAAGGTATTCCATTTTTTTCCGGAAGATACTATGCACTTTGTTCAAGTACACAAAAAGTAAAGGAATATTTATATCAAAGTAGCTATAATCTTTTCAAAAAAGTTCCTGGTCTTGGTGGTGTATTTATGATAACAGCAAGTGAGTTCCAAACCCACTGCTATTCACATTATCCAAAGTGGCGTCTGAAATTTACAGACTCCTCTATGGAAGAATGGGCAAGAAATCCATTTGAGTGCAGAAGATGTGAAGAAATGGAACCATATGAAGTGGTATCTGAAATAATAACACTTGTAAATAAGGGTATAAAGGATGCAAGTCCAGAAGCAAAAGTTATTGCGTGGAATTGGTCCTGGTATATCATTGAACCAGACCCGCAGAAAAAACTTATCAGCCGATTGCCTGAAGATGTCATCCTTCAAGCTGATTTTGAAAGAGGTGGTTATAAAAATATTCTTAATAAACGGTTGGAAATAGATGAGTACAGTTTGTCATATACAGGACCATCTCCAAGGTTCAAAAAACTTTTTACCCTTGCAAAAGAAAGAGGAATGAAGGTGATTGCCAAATTGCAGATTGGTTCAACTCATGAACTTGTTACAGTGCCATATATTCCTGT
The DNA here is from genome assembly GCA_029552985.1 of bacterium. Taxonomy (GTDB): domain Bacteria; phylum Ratteibacteria; class UBA8468; order B48-G9; family DTJG01; genus DTJG01. Next base: position 9,467 of record JAKPDB010000060.1, on the reverse strand, counting down.
TCCTTATAAAATTGCTGAAAAACTTTATCGTATGAAGAAGATGGGGGTAAACGGATATTTGGGTTGCTGGATATTTGGCGGAGATATCTCTCCTATGAGTAAGGTAGCAGGAAAACTCTCTGTCAATCCATCTCTTTCTCCTTCTATTGCAGTAAAAGAGGTCGCAGTGGAAGAGTTTGGTAAGGAAGCGGCCTCATATGTTATAAAAGCATGGAGACACTTTTCAAATGCATGGGAGTCATATCCTTTCAGTATTCCTTTTCTTTATTGGTCTCCAGTGAATTATGCGACTGCATACCCATTTGACATTTCTGCTAGAGAAATCCAAGGAGTACCATCCTGGCTTTCCCTTCCAAGGGACAAAAATGGGCATCTTGCTGTAGCAGGAGACAACTTGAAAAAATGGATAAAACCATTCTCTGCTGACTTTGCCCGGAAAGTATTTAAAAAACTTCTTTCTGAATGGGAAAAAGGCATAGATGTTCTTAAAAATGGCACAAAACATCTTGATGAGCCGAGGTATCAAAAAGAATTAGACCTTGCCGTTCATATATCACTGCTTATCAGAAGTACTATAAATATCATTGAGTTTTACAAATTACTTAAGGAACACAGGCAAGGAAATAGGGAAGCAAAGATAAATTTAATAAAACTTCTGAAAGAGGAAATTTTAATTGCAGAGCAGGACAGGGAGATTATAAAAAGGAATAAGAACTTTGGTTATCATCCTGAAGCACACCAATATTTTATAAAAGATGAAGACCTTTCCTATAAGATAACAATTATAGAAAAACAAATTAAAAAATTGACGCTATCCTGAATTATTGTAAAATTATAATAACAGGGAGAAGGAGATGAAATACTCTGTTGTAAAAGTTAAAATTTCTGGATTAAAAAAATATTGTCCATTTTACAAAATCGGGGATACATTTATTATTAAACAGCAGTGTTTTGACCCTGAAAATGGCACTCCCAAACAATATTGCATGCACAGCTTTCAATCAATCTATCCTGTGTATATGGAATTACGAAAACAAAAACCAGGGACAAAAAAAATATGCTTCTGTCCTGATGACAACATTGTCACATTTGAACTTGAACGAATGGAGGATGAAGAGGGCAGGGGCTGGAATAGACCTGACGAAAAATAGCATTATCTTCCTGAATTTTTCACCATTTCCCTCAAATCAGCAACAACTGGATTTTCCATCAATTCTTCGAGTGATTGCTCAAATGCAAATGACCAGTTTTGAAGACCAGAAGTGCCGGGTTTATTAATTCTTAAATGACTGATCTGGCTGCAAATAAATGGGTCAATACAGAACATGTCTGTTAAAAGATTAATGCAAAAAATTGAAGAGCCCTGTAAAATGGATTGCAATGCTTTTTTCAAACATGATATTTCGCCACATTCTGTCATACCCAGCAATGTCAAAAGATTTTCTTTTTCATAGAATGTGTCGGTGTAAATCTCAAGAAACTCTCTTGTGCTATCGCCTAAGATCTCAAATATCTTTGATTTAGAAATTTCTTTTTTCCATCTCAATCTATCTGGTCTGTTTGATTTTTCAAAAAAGTATTCTATGACAGGTTCAGGACTTATACCGGCTCTTTTACACTTTAGAGCAAAAAGGTCTCTGTCCACAGTTCCAGCTTCGTGCACTAGCCATTCAATCCAGAAACTTGTGTCATGGGTTGAAAGTGTGGATATTGCAAGTTCTCTATATTCAGTAAAAGGAATAAAGGAATAATTCGTCCCATAGTTTTTCTTCCATCTCTGAACTTCATAACCCAAAATCCCAAGTTCTTTCAATGTTTCTGTGCAGACAGATGGAATAATGCCAAGGTCTTCTCCGCACAACAAAGATTTACTAAACTGATTCATATTGCTCAAAATTTCTTTTCCATGGCTTTTCCACTGGGATTCGTCCTGAGGAATAAACACACCATTGATTCCCTGGTTTTCTTCTGGTTCAGTCGCAGGAATTGCCCATATCCTGAAAAATCCAACAACATGGTCAATTCTTATCATATCAAAAAAGTTGTCAAGGTATTTCATTTTTTTCGCAATATACTCAAAGTTTGTTTTTCTGACATTATCCCAGTTTTGAACAGGCATGCCCCAACGTTGTCCAAAAACACAATACATATCAGGAGGAGCACCTGCAACAAATTCAAGATCGAAAAGTGATCTTTTAGACCAGACATCTGCACTGTCCTTTGATGCAAGCACAGGCATGTCTCCCATAAACAATACGTCCTTTTTTCTAATATATTGCCTTACATCGACAAGTTGATTAAAACATATATATTGAATCCATTTTTCAAAAAGAACCTCTTTCCTGCAGGAATATTCAATTTGCGCAATCTTTTCTTTATTTTTTTCTGAAAAGCATTTTTCCCAGTTGTACCATGGTTCATCGTTATTGAGCTTTTTCAAAACACGGTATATCGCAAAATCATCAAGCCAGTATTGATTTTGTTCAGTAAAAGATAAAAATTTTTTGTCAGAGCAAATATCGTCAAAAAATTTCAAAAATACCTCATTCAGCAGGTTTAGTTTAATCTCCCGGGCAATATAATTACACCGATGATTTTTCCCTGGTAAATAGCAATAGTGTAATTGCCTAATCAAACTATTAGAAAAACTGAAACCATTGTAGAAGAAATCTTCAAGAGAAATATAAACAGGATCAATGGCAAAAGAACTGATGGCATTATAAGGGCAGTTATCCGCGCCAGGATAATTTAAGGGCAAAATTTGTAAAATCGTACACCCAATTTTTCTACATAAATCTGCCATATATTTTAAGGTATGAAAATCGCCTGTACCCACGCTGGAAGATGAGTGAATTGAAAAAAGTGGCATAAGAATTCCCGCGCGTCTTCTTGTGCCGATTTTCTTCCATTTTTCATTTGAAGGAGTTGAAAGTAAATAATCACTGATATCCATAGTACTTTTTTACTGCCTTTAACAATGTGTAAATCTGGTTTCGACTGCCAACAGTAATTCTTAAATAGTCCTTCAAATCCTGTATATTAAAATACCTGACAAGAATTTTGTTTGCTTTCAGATATTGATAGATTTGCTCTGCTGCGCCGTCAGGAGGTCTGACAAATAGAAAGTTCGCTGAAGAAGGAAATACATAAAAACCAATTGTTTCAAGTTGCTTTTTTAGAAATTGGCGATTTTTGATGATCCTTATACAGTTTTTTTGCACAAGATGGTAATTGTTCATCGCTGCTATTCCAGCAATCTGGGATAAACTGTTTAGATTGTAAGAATCCTTAATTGCGAAGAGCGCCGAAATTAAATCAGGATTACCAAAACAATATCCAAGTCGTATTCCAGCGAGAGAAAATGATTTTGAAAAACTTCTCGTAATCAACACATTTCCGTATTTTTTTGCAAGATGCAGGCAATTTTTTTCTGCAAAGTCAGCATATGCTTCATCAATAATAACAACTCTTTTTGCTTTTTTTACTACCTCTTCTATTAATTCAACCGGATGAAATAATCCTGAAGGCGAATCAGGATTCGCTACAATTTTTAAACAATCCGTATAACGACTAACAAAGTCTTCAGGCATATGAAAATCAGGCAATAATGGAATTTTGCAGACTTTTCTATCAGAAATTGTTGCCAGCACATCATAAAGTGGATAACTTGGATATAGAAAAGTCACCTGTTCACCAACAGATGAAAAGGCAATAATACTCAGTCGCAAAATTTCATCAGAACCATTACCAGCAAATACCCACTCATGAGGGAATCCATAGCGTTTGCCGATTGTTTTCCTTAATTCTGTTGCAAGTGGATCTGGATATTTTTTCAAACTTTCATTTATGCCATTTTTGATCGCTTTCAGAACCTGTGCTGGCGGAGAAAATGGGTTTTCATTGGTATTAAGTTTAATAAATTCATTATCTCCGGGTTGTTCACCAGGAACATATGGAGAAAGATTTTGAAAAATTTTATTCAGAAATTTGTTTTTCATCTACAATCCCTGACAGAAATATGGTATCATAGATTGGTCCTGACTATTATATCACAAATCCAGATAAAACTATGGAAAATCTGACACCAATGCTCAAGCAGTATCATGAGATAAAAAAGAAATATAGAGATTGCATCCTTTTCTTTCGTCTTGGTGATTTTTATGAAATGTTTTTCGAGGATGCTAAAAAGGCGTCAGGTATTCTCGACCTTGTTCTTACCTCTCGAGACGCAGGAAAATCAGGCAAAATCCCTATGTGCGGAATCCCATTTCATGCCGCAGATTCTTACATAGCGCGACTAATAAAACACGGATATAAGGTTGCAATATGTGAACAAACAAAAGATCCATCAAAAGCAAAAGGAATTGTTAAGCGGGAAGTTATCAGGGTCATCACATCAGGAACATATCTCGATGATACAGCAGAAACAAGATGTTTACTTTCAGTTGTCTGTGATCACAGCAAAATGGGTATCGCAATTATTGATAATGCAAAGGGTAATATTAAAGCAAATGAGTATTATGATATTGAAAATTTTTCCAATATTCTTACAAGAATGCCAGTATACGAAATTATCTATCCAGAAGCAAACGAAAAAGAAATCTCAGACCTGCTTAAAAAAACCGCTGGCAAGTTGAGAAACTTTACACTTACTGGTTTGGAAGATTGGAAATTTCACTATGAGACAGCAATGAGAAACCTCTGTCAACACTTTAAAATTCATTCGCTTGCCGGCACAGGCATTGGAGATAAAATACTTGCTATTCGAGCGGCTGGCGCATTACTACAATACATCACAGAAATGTCAAAAAGTTCACTCCAGCACATTGATAAAATTTCTCTTTACGACGATTCAGAGTATGTGTATATTTCGCCATCCGCCATAAGAGGGCTTGAAATTGAATCTCTTATCAAGACCATTGATAGAACTCAAACATCCGGAGGAAAAAGATTGCTCAGAGAATGGTTGATGCATCCGTTAAAAGATGTTGAAAAAATCGATGAAAGATTGTTAGCAGTGACAATACTCAAAGATCACCCCAAAATACAGGAAAACCTTATCAATATTTTCAAACAGGTTTATGATATTGAAAAATCTCTATCACGTTTGAGTAGTGGTTATTCAAATCCCAAGGACCTTCTTGCCATCAAAAATACTCTTGCCATAATACCTGGGTTAAAAAAGATTCTTGAACCTATTGCTTCGCTGAGTAAATTTTTTGTCATCGACGATATTGAGAAACTCCGGGATTTTCTTGAAAAGTCCATCAATGACGATATTCCTCTTTCAAATCCAGAAGGTCAGATTATAAAAAGCGGATTCAACGAGGAACTTGACTCATATCGGATCATCAAAGAAACATCAAATCAATGGCTGAAAAACTATCAATCTGAAGAAATTAGAAAAACTGGTATTTCATCCTTAAAAATCGGATACACTCAGGTTTTTGGCTATTATATTGAAATCAGTAAAGCAAATCTTCATCTTGTCCCGCATGACTATATCAGAAAACAGACACTTGTTAATGCGGAAAGATTTATTACTCCTCAATTAAAGGAATTTGAGGAAAAGATGCTATCAGCACAGCAGAAAATACTTGAAATTGAAAGTATGTTAATAAAACAGGTCATTGAAACAATACTTGAGTATTCAAATGAAATCCACAAATTAGCCAGTTCAATTGCTGAGATGGATGTTTTAAATTCGTTCAGTATTCTAGCAAATTCATTAGATTACACAAAACCAGAAATCACTTATGAAGACGAAATCGTAATAAAAGATGGAAGACACCCCCTGGTGGAAACATTTCTTGAAGGAGATTTCATTCCAAACGATACACTGGTAGATTGTAATAACAACCGGCTGCTCATCATTACTGGTCCAAATATGGCTGGAAAATCAACATACATCAGACAGGTTGCGCTCCTTGTTATTATGGCACAAAGCGGTTCATACATTCCTGCGTCAGGCGCAAAAATTGGTGTTGTGGATAAAGTATTCGCAAGAATTGGAGCACATGATGAAATTGCAAAAGGGCAGAGCACTTTTATGGTTGAAATGTCTGAAACAGCATCAATCCTTAACAATCTATCAGAACGGAGCCTTGTGATTCTTGATGAAATCGGCAGAGGAACAAGTACCTATGATGGACTTGCGTTAGCATGGGCAGTGGCAGAATATCTCTATCAGCACAGAGTCAGAACCCTTTTTGCCACTCACTTTCATCAGCTTATTGAACTTGCAAGAACCCATCCATGTGTAAGAAACTATAATGTGGCTGTCAAACAATGGCAGGATGAAATCATATTTCTTCATAAAATTGTTCCTGGAGGCACAGACCAGAGTTATGGAATTTACGTAGCAAAGCTTGCAGGAGTACCAGAAAGCGTAATCAAAAGGTCAGGAGAAATTTTAAGGGAACTTGAATCAGTAGAAAAATTTCCAATTTCAGGCAAAGGCACTGAACAACTTTCTCTTTTCATCAGTCAACCTGATCCTGTTGGCGAGAAACTCAAGTCAGAATTGCTCGAACTCAATCCTGACCACATCACTCCGTCCGAGGCACTAAATAAGATATACCAATGGAAAAAAATGCTTGAAAAAAGGGATTCGAATGGGTAAAATTCGTGTATTGTCCGAAGAAACGATCAGCAGAATCGCAGCAGGAGAAGTAATTGAAAGGCCGTCATCCGTAGTAAAGGAACTTATTGAAAACTCAATTGATGCCGGTGCTACCCGGTTAACCATTCATATAAAACAGGCAGGAAAGACCTGCATCACTGTAAAAGATAATGGTTGCGGGATTGAGAAGGATGACCTGAATATTATATTTGAAAGACACGCAACCAGTAAAATTTATAGGTTTGAAGACATTTTAAGAATCAAAAGCATGGGATTCAGAGGTGAGGCCCTTTACAGTATCGGGTCTGTGGCAGAGGTAATTCTAAGAAGTAAAACTCCACAATCAGAAACTGGCTGGCAGATACACGTAAAAAATGGAACAAAATCACAACCAATTCCTGTTGCCATGCAAAATGGTACTGAAGTAGAAGTCTACAATCTTTTTTTCAATGTGCCTGTTAGAAGAAAATTTCTTAAATCTGATGCCACTGAATTTAGAAAAATTATTGATGTATTTATTCCCTATGCAATTTTATTTCACTCAATGGCATTTGTTTTATTTCATGATAGAAAAAAAGTTTTTGATCTTGAACCAACCGGCTCAATGAGTGAACGAATGAGCAGAATATGTAATGTAGAGAAAAATTTTTTGAGAGAAATTTCAAAAAGAGCACTTGACAATTCAGTGTCTATTAAGTTTATTCTGGGTGATATTAACATTCAGAGATCAAGGAAAGATTTGCAGTTTATATTCATCAATGACAGACCAGTATATCATGCTGGTATTTCATTTGTTGTTAATGATGCCTATAGAAATATCCTGCCGTCTGAAACATATCCGGTGTTTGCAGTCAATATCAACTTGAACCCCCAGGACATAGATGTTAATATTCATCCCGCAAAAAAAGAAATTCGAATTAAAAATGAATCCGGCATTCTCAATTTCATCAGGGTAATGTGTGAAGAAATATTGAGTCAAAAGGCGCAACCCAAACAACCTGAAATCAGCCAATATTTTCAAGTTTCAGATAATATCGGCCCTTATCAAACAGAACTGAATTATGAAAATCTTGCTCAAAAAACGGTTGAAGACCAACAAAGAATTGAAATCAAGAAACAGGATTTTCGCACCATCCTTGCAGATTCTAAATTCATCGCCATTATTTTTGAAACATACCTTTTGTTTGAATCAAAAGACAGGATTTATCTCATTGACCAACATGCAGCACACGAAAGAATAATCTTTGAAAGATTAAGTTTACAGGCAAAAAATGGAAAAATCCAGGTAGAGCAACTTCTTGTTCCAGTTTGTGTAAATTTAACACCGCAGGAAATGTTCACCTGGGAATCAGGCGGTAATATCAAACTTGAGGAAATGGGATTTCAAACCACAAAATGGGACAAAAACACTGTGGCAATCCACGCAAAACCTGTTGACATTAAAAATCCAGAGCTCGCCATCAGAAATATTCTTTCAGAAAACTGTTTAAATCTTGACATTGAAACTCTCCTGAGGAAGGCGTGCAGAAGGTCAACAATGGCTGGAGAAAAACTTTCTGAAGCCGAAGCAAACGAATTAAAAAATCAGATTCTCAGATGCAAAAACCCATTGACCTGTCCTCATGGAAGACCAACAATCATTGAGATTGAGAAAAGATTCATAGAAAAACAATTCATAAGATAATCAAAATCCTAAAGGTTTTTAATATAATTCCTCCACGACTCAGCAATTGTTCGTAGGTCAGATCTTTTGATGGGTAAAACCTTTGGTTCAGGCCTTATCACAACAAATCTTTCGGCATAGAAAATACATGGAACGCCGATATCCTTACTTCTTGCTGTATAATCAAGCCACTTGTCATAATAAGAGTGTACCCAATCATCGCTATCAATGGGATGCGCAGGTAGCGCTGCTTTTGCAAGGTCAGCTCGTGCTTTCATCGCCATAAAAACATCTGTTTCTGGTAAAATTACTCCGGCGTCGTGTAATCTCACCATATCAAATGTATCATAGAAGTATGGATGAACAGTACTGCTTGTAATCAAGCAATCCTTTTTTATATTTTTTGCAGCAAGATATATTTCTTTTTGAAATTTATACAATAACTCACAACCCCAGCGTGTCCCATCATGTTTAATATGAGGACGAGATTTTCCTGGTTTTACTGTCCTTCCAAAATGAAATCCTCCGAGAGGTACTTTTTCAGTTGGAGTGTATGCAAGCTGGTCGATTTTAAATCCATCCGCATTATAACAACCTTTTGCAGGCGACAAGAGTTTTCTGATGTTATCCCTTATAAAATTTATATAGGCAGAATTCTCAGGATTTGCAACAAGTTTTTTGTCTCCGCAAAAAATACACCATTCATCTGGCAATCCCTCCATATACCATGTTGCAATCCACAAAAGAACTTTTCTTCCCTTTTTGTGCTGTCTATCTACAAAGCCGCGCAAATCAGGCCATTGAATCTCATTTGGTATCCACACGCCCCCTGGGGACCAGCCAGCATCAATAATAACAGTGCCAAAGGGAACTTTTTCCTGGTCAAGAATATTAATCCATCTCTCATAAAGCCCCTGAATACAATAAGAAAGTGCTCTTGATTCAGGTCCGGTTCCTCCTTCAAGTTCAAACATAATTCCGACCTGGTCACCATATCCACAATAAATCGGCATTAGCCACCACAAAGGAATTTTCCCCTGCGGATGCTTTGATGCCTGCGGATACATCAGGATTAGACCCCGTGAAAGAAGTTGATAATTTGTTTCATTTTCTTTGCCACATACCAGATAAAAACACACATGTTTTACAACATCGCGTGGATCTGAGTGCCCTTCAAGATCA
>JAKPDB010000020.1 GCA_029552985.1 bacterium | reverse complement strand
ATTAGCCCCTTTTACAACCCTCAATCAACGGCAGTTTTTTAATCACTGGTTTTTTCCACATCCGCCATTTGAGAAAAAAGTCATTGAAGAAAATGACCAGCACATCCTTTACATCAATCATGAAGGTATTCTGATGAGAGAAATGAAAAACAATCCCAAAAGTTCAATGCCTCAGTTTGTAAGGTTTCCTGTCGAAACACGCGAAGATTTCAGAAAATTCTGGAAACAGAGGATGCAGCCAGACCTTGAAACACGAATAGGTCCTGACTGGAGAAAAATCCTGCTTGATATCCGCAACAAACCATATCCTTTTATTATCATTTCAGACAGGTGGGGCGGTTTTTTTGGTCCTTTGAGAAATCTTGTTGGCGTTGAAAAATTATGCATGCTTTTTTATGATGATACTGCCTTTGTTGAAGAAATGATGGATGCCAATGCTGAGTTTATCATTTCAATGATGAGCAAGATACTTGACGTGATAAATATAGATGCCTTTGGCTTCTGGGAAGATATGGCATATAAAACAGGTCCATTGATTTCTCCTGACCTGGCAAGAAAATATATGCTTCCAAGATACAGAAAAGTGGTGGATTTCCTGACAAAAAGAGGCGTGAAATACATTGGTCTTGATAGTGATGGCGACATCACCAGCCTCATTCCTGTCTGGATTGATTCAGGATTGAACTTTTTGTATCCTTTTGAAGTCCAGGCAGGTATGGATGTTATTGAAGTAAGAAAAAAATTTGGGAAGCAATTGAGAATCTGGGGTGGTGTTGATAAAAGGGCAATAGCATCAGGAAAAGATGCCATCGACAGGGAAATACAGCGGCTGACACCATTAATAGAAGAGGGAGGTTTTATTCCACATCCTGATCACAGTATTCCGCCAGATGTGTCGTTTGAAAATTATCTTTATTATCTTGAAAAAATCTCTGAAACCTGTGAAAAAATCAGTTAAAACTATTTAAAATTGTTTATTCCACACATCTTCCGGGTTGTATCCCCACGGAACAGATAATTTTGCGCCTTCGGGAAGTGGTACTGGTCCAGAAACCAGCGGGTCTTTGGTCTGTTTCATAAAATCCACAAGTTGCCTTCTGAATTTTTCAATGATGTCTCTGTATGCAGGATCATTAATGAGATTGTTTCTTTCAAGTTTATCATTTTCAAGGTCAAAAAACAACTCAAATGGTCTGATTTTATCAAAGTATCCCATGTCTTTGAAAAGCCGCTTTGAAAAAGATTGGTCAACATTGACAGGGAAATAATAGGGTCGTGTTTCAAAACAACGAATGTACTTGTATTTTTCTGTTCTGATGCTTCTCATAGGGTCATATCCAGCATGATATGTGAGCTCTGGATAAATACATTCCCTTACACTTGCTTTTTCTCCTCTAATGGCTGGCATTAAACTGACCCCATCAATATCTGTAGGAATTTCTATTTCCAGATAATCAAGAATTGTTGGCAACAAATCGATATTCCATGAAAGGCAGTTGATGCTTTTTCCTTCAGGCAGCCCGGGCCCTTTCATCATCATGAAAATTTCAATCCCGGGGTCAAATAGTGTTGCCTTTGCACCAGGCATTGCAATACCATGGTCAGTGGTAAAAATTATCAGGGTGTTATCAATAAGTTTTGTTTTTTCAACAGTGGTGACAATTTTTCCGATCATCTCATCAACCCTCTGAACAAGAATATTAAGCCCTGCAATGTCCTTTTTCACTTCAATGCTATCTGGAAGAAAATCAGGCACTTTCAATGTTTCATCAACATGTTCCACAACTGGATACCTTTGATGGGTTTCTGAAACTCCCATTGAGATAAAAAATGGTTCTTTTGGCTTATTTTCAAGGATATCACACAGCACTTCTCCAAGGTCAACACAGGATGTTGTTTTTGATGTAAAAAATTCCTGATAACCAAGTTCAGCGTGTTTTCCCCACTCTGCTTCATGCTGGATACCTATAAGGGTTGTGTGATAGCCACTTTTGCAAAGAATCTCTGGAAGATAGGGAATGCCTTTTTTTAGTTCAAAACCCCTGTGGGCAAGTCCCATCATTCCATTTCTGTGTGGTACAAGGGACGAAAACATGCCTGCCCTGCTGGGACTGCATTGTGGCGCGCAACAGAAGTAATTGGTAAAAATTGTGGATTTCTGTGCCAATTTATTGATGTTTGGTGTTTTTACAGAAGCGCCATAGCACTCTAAATACTTTCCAGTATCATGGGTGATTATGTGGAGGACATTAGGTTTCACCTTTTGCCCCATTTTTCAAAAAATATGACCTGGTCAAGTGGTAATCGATCTGAAGTTTCAGTAAATTCAGATGGGTCTTCAGGATATCCCAATGGAGTTAATGCCACCACATTCACATCTTCTGGAATTTCAAGATATTTTTTTATTTCAGCGTTATCAAATGAACCAATCCAGCAGGTACCAAGTCCTTCTGCCCTTGCGGCAAGCGTCAAATGGTCAACAGCAATTGCCACATCAACAATTACGCTGTAATCACCCATCCACTCGCCCCTGTTATAATGAATGTTTTTTCCGCATGCCACAATCACAACAGGCGCCTGTGCAATGAAGGACTGATTATGACACAGTTTCGCAAGTGTCTTTTTTCTTTCAATATTTCTGACAATAATAAACTTCCATGGCTGTCTGTTGCTTCCACTTGGAGCAATTCTTGCTGCATCAAGAACCCGTTTCAATACATCTTCATCAATTTCCTTACTTGTGTATTTTCTGATGCTTCTCCTGGTTTTGATCACCTGATAAAATTCCATTTTCCCTCCCTGTTTTTATGCCAAATTTTGGTTGGTTATGTTATTTTCCTCTGTTTTCACCCTCGATCTTACTCATACTTTTCTATTATTAGATTACTTCTATCCAGATTGGCCCTGTGTATGCGACTTCTTTGTTTCTCTGTGTAATTTTGAGATAATACCAGAATTTCCCTTTTTCAGTATTTTTATCCTGCCATTGAAATGTCGTGTCCACATTTTCGGAATTTTCCACATGAACAATTTTTCCATTTCTTACGACTTCAATCCTTTTTATGATATCACATCCATGAATATCAGCTGTGATAACGATATTATCAGATTTTCCCATTTCTCCCATTTTGTACCCGGAAATTGAAAAATCGACAAGGATTCTATCGCTTGTTGTTGCGTATGTTCGTCTGTTTCTCAATGCCTCAATAAGGTTTTTCCTATCAAGGGTTTTCATAAAAGCAGCCATAATTCCACATTTGTACTTTATTGCATAGGATGTAAAATGTGCTGTTTTTCCCTGGCCAGTTCTGTCTTCAGGAGAAAAAAACACATTTCCACTATGACAGTCTCCACCGCCTGTAAAACCAATTACTGCTGCCTCGTTCAACAATTTGTTTGCAAGCACATCAAAATGTCCCCACATTGAATAAATTTCAAAAAATCTTTCAACATCAGGATTATGAAATTTCCAGAAATCTCCTGTATGTCCTGTATGTGGGCCAGCAACAATTGATGGGTTTCCTTCAAATTCCTTATAGACAACTCCAATATCCCGTGTTGGTTCATACATACCACGGAAAAGTTTCAATCTGGACCCTGAAGTATAGATGTTTCTGTGTCCCTGGTTTCCTGCCCATTCATAGCCAATGAGAGTGCAAAATTCATTATCTTTATTGAAACTATTGGTAATATCTTGCATCCATTCCCATTGATTGTCAGTAAAATAACAGGCATGGTCTGCTGCTGCCGCAAAGTCAAGACATCCTGCGTTTTTTGCATTTTCATACAGTGTCTCAAACTCACCTATACCATCGCTCATTTCAGTATGACCATGTATCTCGCCCCAGAAAATCTGTTCCCTTTCGTCCTTACTGTTCATAATTTCAACAGGGTTGCTGATAGCAAGAAGTTTTCCTGTATCCTGGTCGAACGCCTTTGCCCTGTAAACACCTGGCAGAAGATTGTGGAAATCAATACAGAATCTGTATCTGGCTGTAAGGTGGTTTGAGATTTCTCTAATTTCTTTTTTCTGCGGTCCTTCAAGAAGTATGTTGATTTTTGTTTTCCAGTTGGTGTCATTTACAATGTTTCTATATCTGTCAGTCATAATTCCAACAAGATTTACTATTTCTCTCTGTTTTATTCTGCCAGGGAAAAATAAAAATAACCTTTCAGGTTTTCCAGCAACAAATCTTACACAGTGGCCATTGTGTTCTGCCACAGGTACAAAAATCTTCTTTTTATCAAGGGCAATCGCAGGAGATAATGGCGGCATGTGTGAGTACCAGTACCTTCTTTCCATTGTATGACTTACAACAGGGCATATAAATGTTGTATCTGTATGATATTCAATTTCAATTTTTCCATGTGGTTTTATGCCTTCTGGTAAAAAATAAATGATGTCTATATCCCTGTGAGATTCATCTGAGGGAACTTTAATACCTTTGAAAATCAATTCTGCGTCTGCCTGAATAATCTTAAGGTACCCATCTTTGTGACTGTTTTCTGTCTGAGGCTGTGCAAAAACCCTTGAAATGGAAAATCTGATATAACTTTTCTCTGGAAGTCCATTTTTTCCTGCCTCATAAATAAGTTTGAATGTGACAGGACTTCTCACTTCAATGGTTGAAGGACTTATTAAACTTTTGCCAGTATTTTCTCTTGTAATACCAAAAAGTTTTTTCTCAACACTTTCAATATTTCCAGACAATTTTTTATTTGTTTGAGTCGTGATGACGAAATATGAATTGATTGCCTGCAAAGGACTGATTCCATAAAATTTTATCTGGCCAAAGCCCATCGGATAAGCAAGTTCAACCTCAGTAATACCATAATCAATCCATTTGTAGGTTTTGTTTTTTGAAATATCCCTGGGTTCAAACTTATAGTGATCAATGTAAACAACCGGTCTTTTTGCTTCCGTCAAAAGCCACAATCTTTTCTTCCCGCTGATGGGTGGACAGAAATACACCATGTCACAAAATTCTTTCCCTGGATAAAAACTTGCATCCTTCAATGGGAAAATTCTATCAGTCCTTATTTCCTTTTCCATGTACCTTTCTGATTTTTTCAACAATAATTTTTGCTGTTTCAGATGGATGAAGATTTGTGACATCAAGCCATTGTGCATCCTTTTCTTTTCTGAACCATGTCAACTGCCTTCTTGCGTAGTTTCTCATTTTTCTTTTAATGACCTCTATAGTTTCCTCCCAGGTGCCTTTTCCTTCAATATAATCACACAGTTCCACATACCCAATCGGTGCCTTTTCTTTTAAATCATCTTTCAGGCCTTTGTCAATGAGATTTTTTACTTCTTCAAGCCATCCAGACTCAAGCATGGCTTCTGTTCTCAAATCAAGCCGGCTATAGAGAATGTCTCTTTTCATATTCAATATCCAGTAAAACAGTTGTGCCTTTTCAATAAAATTTGCAGGTTTTGCCCTGGATTGCCACTGGCTCATTGGAATTCCTGTTATCAACCATACTTCAAGAGCTCTAATAATTCTTACCCTGTCATTTGGATGTATTTTTTTTGCAATCACTGGATCAATGTTTTTCAGTTTTTCATACAGTTGCTGTGTTTCCTGAGCAATTAATTGCTGCCTGATAGCAGTTTGAAGCGATTTTTTCTCCTGTGGAAAATCAAAGACACCCTTCAGTATTGCCCTGATGTACAGGCCACTTCCCCCAACGATTATTGCGGATTTTCTCTTTGCCCATATCTGTGGAACAAGTGTTTCAAGGTATTGCCTGAAATCAAAAACACTGAAATTGTCTCTTAATGAAAGAAAACTGTAAAGATGATGTGGAACCTGGTTGAAAACAGAAACTGGTGGTTTTGCTGTTCCAATATCAATTTCTCTATAAAACTGCCTGGAATCAGCATTAATAATTTCAGATGGAATAATTTTACTCAATTCCAAAGCGACCTGAGTTTTTCCAGTTCCTGTGGGACCAGCAATAATTAAGAGAAGACTTTCAGGATTTTTCTTCATTCTCCAGAAGTTGCCTTCCATATTCAAAACCAGCAATCACTGCAGGGTCATCGCTTCTGATGGTTCTGCTTTTGAGTCGGTCCTGATTATAAAAATCTCTTGTATCCATCATTTTAAGAAACCTATCTTTGAAGTCAGCAAAATTTGAACCGTAAATGTGATATGAATCAGTAATATCAATATACGGACCCACAAGAATTTCTTTTCCTGTTCTCTGTGAAATTTCATCTGCAATGTATTTTTGCAATTCTGTCAGACCAAAAAGATTCATATAGGCAGCTCTGTAAGCATCCCTTGAACGCCAGTGAGTATTCATTCTGAGATAATTTTTATTGTCTTCAGTCACAATTCTGCACCATATTCTCTGAAGGCACGGTGGGTCGTCTGTTTCAGGGTCGTAAGATGGAACCCATGTAATTGCCTGGGCTCGCCTTGTATAAAAAACATGAGAAAGTTTGTTAATAATGTATTCAATCTGATTAACAGTTCTGTTGTCGCTGGCAGGATAATTAAACAATCTTTGATGATATGTATATGTCCACTTGCCTTCTTCTGGTTTGATCCAGTGGTCATGTATCCCATAAACAACTTCCTGTCTGTATTTTTCAAGATCTTCAATACCACCTGGAAAACCAAGATGTATTCGTGGCTCTGAAAAGGGTTCATTCACAACCATTACCATCGTTGCATCCCTGCTATAAGGGTCCCCTGGCTGGTCGTACTCTGTTTTGAACTGAGCGCCTTTTTCCCATAGCAGCAACACGCTTTTTTCCCATACTTCAGCAATTGATTTTCCTTCGACCACAAGTATCTTTGCGACCATTGCCACCTCCGAAACTTTTAATGGCTATTGTTTTTTAACACTTTTCTTTGCAAAACCAGCCGCACAATTCATTGCTATATCGTTCTGTTGAACCATTTAGATGGCAAACATATTTTATCATATCCAGAAAAACCTGTTTAACCATAAAATCGGGTTTGACAGCGAACTGATAGTTGTATTATAAAATATTTATGAACATAAAACGGACCATTTTGTTGCTGGCATTACTTTTTGCGGTTTTTGCCTTTCACCTGAAATTGAAGAAAGTTCCTGATGAAAAAACCATTAGCCATTTTGCTTCTTTCATGAGCCGTTCTTTTGAGGTAATGAACAAAATTGCGCCTGAATGTCAGTTTACCCTATTGACAGGAGAAAAAATCAACCTGTCAGATATTGTGGGCAAAAAATGTATTGTTATCAACTTCTTTGCTACGTGGTGTGAACCGTGCAAAAGAGAAATACCGTCGTTGAACAAGTTCTACGAAAAATTGTCTAAAATGAATGTTTTTATGGTGGGTGTGTCTTCAGAAAAAATGGCAGTCATTGAAAAATTTCTGGAAGAAAACAAAATCAATTTTCATGTTGCCGTTGATGACGGTGAAATAGAAAAAAAATTTGCCATTGAAGTATATCCAACAACTGTGGTGATCGACGGTGATGGTAAAATTGTGGCTTACATTACAGGAGCGATATACAATCCTGAGGCAACATTAGAACCAAAAGTGAAAAGTGCTGTTGCCATGATACAATCTGGAAAAGGCATCTCAAAAGAACAGTTTCTCAAGCAGAGTAAAATTCAATCTCCATATGGATTGAAATACCAAGAAACAAAGAGGGGATTGACTGAACAGGAAAAAAGAATTGCAAAACAAATTTACTGTCCTCGTGGGTGCGGTAAAAACCTCATTGAATGTGATTGCTCAATGTGCAGAGAAGCCATCGAAGAAATGAAAGAAGAAATGAAAAAATGCACTTCAGAAAAAGAAATTGTTAAAAAAATTAATACCCGCTATTGTTCAGTGAAAGATGATTGAAGCAAAAAATGTTTATGTCAGCTATAATCGGACTTTTAGACGACGTGTTACAGCACTCAGCGATTTCAATTTGACTGTAAAACCGGGTGACATCTTTGGTCTTCTTGGACCAAATGGTGCAGGAAAATCAACGGCAATATACACCCTGCTTGGACTTCTAAAACCTGACTACGGCACAGTCAGAGTAATGGGAGAGCATCTTTATCCCGGTAGCAGCTTGTTTCAATTCATTTCATACCTTCCAGAAGAAGCCCATTATCATCTTTATCTAACCGTTGAAGAAGCAATTAACTATTATGCTGAGCTTTACGGGTATCATCCGTCCTCAAAACAGATAAAACAACTTCTTGAGACATTCGGTCTTGATGAATTCAGACAATTGAAGTTGAGTCATTGTTCAAAAGGAATGAAACAAAAAGTTGGCCTCGTTCAGATTTTTTTGAACCATAATGCAAAGATTATGTTTCTTGATGAACCAACGAGAGGGCTTGATCCATTAACAACTGTTCAATTCAGAGACATGCTTCTGGAAAAAAACAAAAATGGCGTGACAATTTTTTTGAATTCCCATATTCTTTCTGAAGTTGAAATGATATGCAACAGGGTTGCCATTATGGATAGAGGACATGTCATCATTGAGGATGAATTGAAATCGTTATTGAGTCGTAAACAAAATCAGTATGAAGTTGAATTTGAACCATGCACAGATATCCCCGGCTATGTGTTTGTAACTGCAAAGACTGATTCATCTGTAAAGGGATTGATTGACAGCGAGCGGCTGTATGACTTTTTTGATTTTCTTAAACAAAGAAAGGTCAAGTTATACATCTGCGCATTAAAGAAAACGACGCTGGAACATGTTTTCACCAGCATTGTAAAAGGAACATCAAATGAAAAGAAAGATTCTTTCGAACATCAAAGCTGACCTCATCTTCTTTTCAAGAAATGGGTGGTTGATCGGTATCGTTGCTGTGCTAGTTTTACATGCCCTGTTAAGTTTCATATTTGGTGGATTAATTCCGCTGTATCATGCTAATAGGTTTGAAAATATTCAAAACATTGTTGGCTCAATCAACAATTATGGTTTTATAATCGTTGTAGCGCTTGGTATTGTGACAATATTCAGCCACAGTACTCAACGCTGCTTGAAAATGGTTTTTACAAAACCCTGTTTACCTGATGTATGGATTTTTTCTCTTTTTCTCAGTATTGCAATTGTCGCGATTTTAATATTCTTCCTGTCTTTTCTCACTGGTTCACTTCTGTTTGTCATCTGGAAAGTCCCTTATCAGCCCGGCCTGATTTTCGTCTGCATAAAAGAATGTTGCGAGGCAATGATTATGTCATTTTTTCTTCTTCTGCTGAGTTTGATCGTGCACCCTCTAATTGCAGTTTTCCTTATTACTGTATTAAACGAGTCATCATTATATTACATTTGTCTTTCAGTGAGAGCTGCGCTGGAAAGTACTTCCACTTTCTCTTTCTGGCATGCTTTCTGGTTGAATATTTCAAAAAGTGTCAGCGAGATATTGTACAGAACTGTACCGATCATCAACCCTTATGCAGAAAAATTTAATGAAGTGGTGAAAAGCTGGCTTGTTTTATCAGAGGATTGGGCACATTTAACCGTGTATGTTCTCTATACCATGGTTGCATCGTGGTTAATGGCAATTTTTTCAACTGAAGCACTAAAAAAGAAAAGACTGATTTGAATCTATTTGTTCCTTTTCACTGGCATCTTTTTCCAATCATAACAGTTCAATAATCTACTCTTTTCCAGCCATGCTCGCCTTGCAACCGCAACGCCAAGAGTCATATATTCCATCATTTTTATGTTATGGGCATCAGTTCCGATCGCAATCATCACATTTTTTTCCTTTGCCTTCATCGCATTGACATCATTGAGGTCAAGCCTGTCATAATAGGCATTAATTTCAAGTGCAGTGCCTGTTTTTGCTGCATATTCAATTACTTTGTCTATGTCAACCTCATATCCTTCTCTGCTTGATATCAATCTGCCAGTGGGATGCCCGATAATGTCAACATATCTATTTTCCATTGCCTTGATCATTCTTTCAGTAACATTTTTCTTAAATCCCTGGTGGATTGACCCAATAACAAAATCCAGTTCAGCAAGTATTTCATCTGGATAATCCATCTCTCCATTACCAAGGATGTCAACTTCAGCGGCTTTAAAAATTTTTATCTGTGGGTATTTTCTTGCAATTCTATCAATTTCCTTGTTTCTTTCCCTTAATCGCTCAACATTAAGACCACCGGCAAACTTGCTTGTTTGAGAATGATCACAGAGTCCAATAAACTGATATCCCATTTCAATGGCTTTTTTCACAATTTCTTCAATGGTACTGATTCCATCAGAATAATTTGTATGGATGTGAAAATCCCCTTTGACATCATCGTATTTTATAATGTGTGGAAGTTTCCCGGCAATGGCAGCTTCTATTTCTCCCCTGTCTTCCCTCAATTCTGGCGGAATAAGCGGCATCCCAAAGATTTTGTAAATTTCTTCTTCTGACTTTCCTGCAATTCTATCTTCGCCTTTGAAAACTCCATATTCGCTGATTTTCAATCCTTTTTCTTTTGCAATCGTTCGCAGTTTAATATTGTGTTCCTTGGAACCAGTAAAATACTGGAGAGCAGCACCATAAGATTCAGGTTCGACAACTCTGAGATCTATTTGAAGCATATGGTCTTTAACAATAATTGATGATTTTGTTTCTCCTTCTGCAATGATTGATTGAACACCCGGATAACTGATAAATCTTTTTACCACTTTATCTTTATTATCTGCTGTGCATAGTATATCAATATCACCGATTGTTTCTTTCATTCTTCTCAAAGAACCGCACGGAGAAATATCTTTGCACACCTGTTTCATGTATTTGACGATTTCATCCACGACAGGCAGCGCAATACCAAGAGAAATCCTTTGATGCGTTCTTTTTGTGAGATACAGTTGTATCCCGTTTTTAATGTTTTGTATCTTTTTTTCACCCATACCTGGTAAATTGATTGCTTCTGGTTTTTCAAGAACATTTTTCAAATCTTCAATCGTTTGAATCTTAAAATGTTCATAAAGAAGTTTCAAGGTTTTTGGTCCAAGATTCGGGATTTTCATCATTTCAACAAATGTGGAAGGAACTCTGGAAAGAAGTTCCCTGTACTTTGAGATTGAACCTGTTTTGAGGTATTCCTCTATATGTTCGGCTATGTTTTTTCCTATGCCCGGGATCTTCGATAACTGCCCGCTCTGGTACAATTGTTCTATGTCTTCAGGGATTTCCCTGATTCTTCTTGCCACTTTTCTATATGCATTGATTTTAAAAACATTATCTCCTTCGAATTCAAGAACATCTGCAATTCCGTCTAAAACATCAGCAATTTCACTGTTTTTCATGGCTTTCCCACTGGCATCATATAAACAACATTACCTTTTACCCCGAGCACTTTCATTACCTAGTCATCGTCAAATGCTCCTATCATACATGTTCCCAGTCCCATACCTTCAACCTGAAGTGAAACATTCTGTCCGACATGTCCTGCGTCAAGAAACACATATCTTTCGCCCCGTTTACCATAGTATGCTGTGGTACGGGCAAATTGAGCCACCAGCACAATCGTGATAGGCGCATTCGCTATAAACTTCTGGTCATATGCAGCAACAGCAAGTTTTTCTCTTAAATCACCCTGTTTTACAGGTATTAAGGTATGTCTTTCGCATTCATAAAGATAAAGGCCTGGTTCAATATCTTCAACAAGTCCAGCCACAAGATAAATATCAAAGGGATATGTTGCTCCTGCTGATGGAACAGTTTTCTTGCCATAAGCATTTTTCCCATATGCTGCCCACAAAAGTTGAGAAACTTCACCCAGATTCAGCGGAACTTTTTTGAAAGATCTGGTAGAACATCTTTTGAACAATGCCTCTTCAACAGAAACATTGCCCTTTAATATTGGAGATGGAAGCTGGATGACTTTCTTTTCCATATTAAGATTTTATACCTGATTGAGATATCAGCGCAAGTATTCAGAAAGAATCATCATGTGGTCTTCTGGACCGAGTAAATCAATCACCTTATTTAATTCCTCAATCGGCAGAGGAAGATTGCTTTCTGTAAGCACATCTTCAGGTACATAGTAGGCAACTTCAGGTACTTTAGGAAACCGAATAGGCGCATTTTTCCCAATAAAAGTCCTTGACCCGAACAATATCAGCAATATCGCAACAAGCCCAAAACCAATCCTGAGCCTTTTGATAAAAACAGTCCTGTGGTGTCGTTGTTCTGCCTTTTCAATAACCTGGGGATACTTCATCATCCAGAAATTTTCGTCGTGCTCAGGAATTTTCATGCTTTTGACAGAAAGTATAATCTCTGTCAAGGTTTCAAACTCTTTCCTGCACTCCTGACATTCTGCAAAATGCTGTTGAATCTGGTTCAGTTCTGGTTCACTGACATTGCCATCCACATAATCAACAAGCTTCTTTTTTATTTGTTCGCAATTCATTTTTTCTCCATCTCCTTCATAATCGCCTTAATTTTTTCTACTGATTGAAAGAAGGTTGCCTTTGCTGTTCCCACCTTCACCTTCATAATTTTTGCGATTTCTTCGTAAGAGAGTTCCTCATATATTCTCAAATTAAAAACTGTCCGTTGTCTCAAAGTAAGATGCTCAAGAGCTCTTTTGAGATTTTGCTTTCTTGTCTGTTCTATTTCATTCACATCTCTGATATGGATGTTTTGAAAACTCTCCTGTCCTGCATCAGGGTCAAAAAGTTCTTGCTCTGAAACAAATGTGATTTTTTTTCTCTTCCTGAAATAATCATAGCATAAATTCGTCACGATTCTATACATCCATGTTTGAATGTGCGACTCATTTCTAAATTTTGATAGTCCGTTATAAATCCGTATAAATGCTTCCTGAACAATGTCAAGAGCATCCGCGTCATTCTTCACCATTCTGTATGCTGTTCTGTATAACACTGGCGCATACCTTTTGTAAAGTTTTTCAAATTCTTTATTGTTCATACTTTAGACGAAACACATCGCTTTTGTTTTAGTCAACATTACACTTTACCAAATCTCAATATTATGATATACTACAACGAAAAGGAGGAAATGTCATGCCAGTAAAGAAAAAGAAACCTTCTGTACTTAAAAGACAGAGACAGGAACAAAAAAGAAGGATGAGAAACAAAGCAGTGCTAACGAAGTTGAAAACCTTAATTAAAAAGGTGAAAAAGCTGATTCTTGATGGCAAAGAATACCAACCGACACTGAAAACAGCGATAAAGGAAATAGACAAAGCTGCTTCAAAGGGTATCATACATAAAAATAACGCTGCCAGAAAAAAAAGCAGGTTGATGAAGACAGTGTTCAAACTAACTGCTGACATCAAGCAATCGTAGCAGGAGTATTTCCCAGCCAGGTTCATTTGGAATTCTTCCTGATTTCAATTTAAAATCAATTTCCAGGAGATTTTGTAGTTTTTGGAGAAATGTTTGTCCATTGATTTCTTTTTGCATAACAAGATTTTCAAGATGCTTCTCTATTACTCCAATCACCACAGAAAATTCGTAGGGATTTATTTTCAGAAACTTTGAAATTTCATAAATGTCTCTGGCGGTTAAATTTTTTTTCCAGGATTTCTGATAAATTTTTCTGAAAAGGTTTTCAGCATCCTGTACAGTTTCTATCTCGTAATCAACTGGTTTCACCTTGATATTGAGTCCTTCAAAAATCACCAGGACATCATCAGGGGTTTTCTCAAGATGCGGGAATATGAGCTCTGTCCAGAGTTTTTTTTCAATCAATTCCATCTGATGAATAATAATAATTCTATGTTCATGAAAAAGAGAATTTGCAACCAGTTCATCAACAAAGTTTTCTGGATTGAATTCAGCGCCGTAGTATCTTTTTATTTCCACATTTTCGTATTGCTCTGAATACTTTTGAATAAGCCAGTCAATTCTTTCTGTTGTTAATTCATGGGGTCCTGCGAGAAATTTCACATTATCTTTTTTCATCGAGGTTAATGAGTTGGAAATAGATATCCTTTGAAACCTTTTTTGAAATGTTATCAAGAAGTTCATCTGTCTTCAGTTGTCTGGTAAGGTTAACGACATAGGTCTGTTGAAATGTTTTTTCAGTTGTTTTACCATTTTTTATTATCTCAAGAAGAATTTTGATTTTGTAAGATGCCATGACAATCTGGTCAGATTCAGCAATAAATTCAGGGTCTCTTGAAAATTGTTGAATTGTACCTTCCAGGATAATGTCAGCGCTATTTTTTTTCGATACAGGGGTAAATCCAGGTAATTCTGCCAGGGTCTTTTTTAAATTTTTCACCATAAAAATTTCAATGCCTGGTTGCAAAGACCGATTTGAAAACACTTCAACATACACTCGATTTTGCGCTGGATTAATGAGATGGAAACCACAACCACTGAATAACAGCGCTTCAAGGATGAACAGGAGATTTTTTGGCATACTCTGTTTCTGGATACAGGGTTTTTATCTTATTATAATAAATTTCTGCGCTTTTTTTCTTACCATTTTTGCTGTAAATTTCTGCCACCTTGAAAAGCCTGCTGGCGATTTCACTTCTAAGCTGGGTTTTTGTATCCAGCAACTTCTGTTTGTAAGAACTTGAAGGAAAATCAGAAATAAACAGGTCTATCTGTTTTTCCACAGAAGAAAAAAGAGAAACATCTGTTGTTCCTTCTGGAATGCTTTTGATTTGATGAATCAACATTTCGTATCTCGCCTTTTCTGCCCATTGGGTTGCAGGAAAATCTCTTATCACCTGCTGGTATAGGTTTATTGCTTTTTCCATTTCACCGCTTTTTGCATATTTTGAAGCAAGTTGCAGGGCAACAGGCGGGGTTTGCGGGTTAAAAGGGTCAGATTCTATGGCTCTGTTAATTGCCTCGTATTTTTTTGATGGGTCTTTGAATTTTTCCACCAGTCTCAACTGTTTTTTTTGGAGAATTTTAATTGAAATTTCTCTCTGCATCTTCAACACATCTTCAATCTCTGGAAAATCAGGATATCTTTTTACTATTTCATCAAGTTTGCTGAATGCAGTATCCTTATCTCCTGACTTTGAATAAATCTTTGCCATCTCAAACAGGGATTTTGGCGCA
>JAKPDB010000006.1 GCA_029552985.1 bacterium | reverse complement strand
GAAATTCATCAATAGTATTTTTTCAGAAAGTGATGAAAGATGATATGTTGTGCTGTGAAGGTAGAATAACCATTGTTTGTGTGAATGATCAATTGAAGCCAATACGAATTCCTGATTTTGTCAGAAAAGCCATTATGGAGGTCAAAAATGGATAAGAAAATTCTGGTCGTTTTTTATTCAAGGACCGGAACAACAAAAAAAATTGCTCAGGAAATAGCAAATGCACTTTCATGCGACATGGAAGAAATCATTGATAAAAAAGATCGCTCGGGTGTAAGGGGTTTTATGTCAGGAGGCAAGGATGCCATGAAACGTAATCTTACTGAAATAAACAATATTGAAAAAGACCCATCGAATTATGACATTATAGTGATAGGAACTCCTGTATGGGCAGCAAACATGACACCTGCTATCAGGACATACATTTCAAAGTATAAAGACAGTTTCAAAAATGTTGCATTTTTCTGTGCAACAGGCGGTACAGGTATTGAAAGAACCTTGATCGAAATGGAGGTTCTGTGCGGCAAAAAGCCAGTGGCTACATTTTCAGTGACCAGCCGTCAGATGAAAAGTGAAATCTACCCTGGTTTCAATGAATTTATTGAAACCATAAGAAATTGGAGTAAACAATGAGGACATTATCTTTACTGGTGTTGTTCCTTTTTCAGGATTTACTTCTATGTCAGATTGAATCTATCTGGGAGAGGCAATATGATAATAGTGGTAATGCTGACATTGGTTGGGCTATTGCAGAAGCCCCTGATAAAGGTTTTGTCATTGTTGGTGCATCTGGACCCAGCAAGATTCTGGGAACCAGGAACAACTATCAGGGACTTGTAATAAAAACAGATTCTGAAGGAAATGTTGTGAAGATGAAGACATTTGGTGGAAGTGGACAGGACCTTTTAAGTTCTGTTGTTTGTAATGGGACCTATTTCATTGCAGCAGGTTCAAAGATAGAGCCACCTTATAAAAGACAGGGATGGATAATAAAATTTGATAGCGACCTTAATCTTTTATGGGAAAAAACATTTGGTGGTAAACAGGATGATAGCTTTTCACAGATTATTAATGCTGGAGACAAGAATTTTTTTCTCATTGGAGAGACAAAATCCTACGGAAAAAAAGATGGCAGGTCTGATGTGTATCTGGTGCAAATTGATGACTCTGGTAATTTGAAATGGCAACAAACATATGACCTTGGCAGTAGTGACATCGGTACATCTATCGCTCAACTGAAGGATGGAAAATATATAATTACAGCAGTTTCATCTACAAAAAATCCCGGAACACTTTTGCAGGAAGGCTTTTGCTCCTATATTGTAATTAACCAGGATGGAACGATTGTCAAACAGAGAAAATTCATGGAAGGAAAGAAAAATAAACTTCTTAAGGTAAAAGCCATTTCTGATGGTGGTGCAATTCTTGTTGGAACAACCAGTATGCTTGATAAATTTCCAAGTGAAGATACATGGATAGTAAGATTGAATGAAAATTGTGATGTTTTATGGTCTAAAATCATCCCAAGTCAGGGACGATATGACGGTGCGTTTGATGTTGTAGAGATGGATAGTGTATTTATTGTTGTTGGATATTCTCAGGTGCATCAGAGCGAACAGATGAATTTTGATAATTTTGCGGTTAATGTAGTCGATAAAAATGGCAATGTTCTGGACCACAAAGAATGGGGTTTTCAGGATAATGATGATTTATATGGAATTATCAGATTGGGTTTTGACACAGTTGTAATTGTTGGATTCAAAAACGCTGTCTCGTGGCCATTGACAAAAATTCCTGGAAATTCAGATATTTATTTGATAAAAATGAAGTACAATATACTGGCAAGGAGGCAATACAATGAGGCGCTTAAAATTTATACAGATAGTTTTTTTTGTTTTTCTTGCAGGAAACGGTTATTTTCTATACGCCAATAATATTGATCAAAGCAGTGCATTTGAAAAAGTTTGGATATTAAAACAGGGTGAGTATACAATTGAAAATGAAACAGTTTCTGGTAATCCAGTATTTACCTGTTCAAAAAGTACTCCAGTTGTTTTATTAACGAGGGAAAAAATTTCTTATCCTATTGAATTTCACACATTTGTTAGATTGCGTACAGACCAAGGTGGTTCTGCTTATGCATCGTTCCAGATTGGGAAAAAGGATGCTGCTGACACTGGTTTCAGTTTATCGCTTTCCATAACAGATAATCTGCTTTATCCTGAAAGAGTTCAGTGTTCTGTGCGATATCAAGGCAAGTATCTTCATGATAACAATGAACTTGCAAAGGATTTGAACTGGGTACCCGGGTTTTCAAATGAATTTACCTATCTATTAAAAGCGTACCCAAGGATTCTTCCTGGATGGCCAGAAAAATACAGAAAACTTGTTGAAAAAGATATGTCTGAACTTTGCGACCATAACTCAAAATGGATTGAAGTGAGAATTGCGCTTAAAGAAAATTCTGTGTGGTTCTGGGTCGATGACCGGCTTGTAGCATATAAGAAAGACATTTCAATGCCTCAAGATGGATTTGCAAGTATTACATTCAGCCACCGGGTTCAAATCTCATTTCCTGTCTTCAGTATCCCTGAAAAAGACAATCCTGATTTTCTTCCTGTAAGAATCAACGGCTATGCAAATGGCAAAAATTTGCCAGGGAACGTATATGTAAAACAATTTGAAAAAGGACGTGTAACAATTTCAGATATACCCTTTGTTCTTCCAACAATTAATACAGAAGGCAATGATCACCTTGATATCAGCAAAAGTTTATATAAGGAAGGAAACCTTGAGGGCTATTTTCCTGTTTATGATCATCCTTTTGGTGGATCTGCCTTGAGAGACCCTTCGAGAATTCAATTAAGAATTCCTTTTGATAGCTATGATGCTCTTTATGTTCTTGCAGCTTCTGATCGTAGACCAGATTCAGTGCCATTGCTGACAGCAATGTTTTATCGACCAGGCGCTGGATATGCACAGATTTTTGAATCGCAGGTGCCTCTGTTTACCGCAAAATCCAGTGATTTTAAAAAATTTCCTGTTACACTTTCAAACGGGAAAAAAGTGAATTTATGGCTGGTAAAAATTCCCCTTGATATGGGAAAACTTTCATCGTTTTCTGACCTTGATATTTTTGAAGTGGAATTGACAAAAAAGGTCGTTCAGTTTCGTTCTTATCCTGACCCGATTATTTACGGATGGCATCAGGCAGGACTTCCATCATCAGTTCATGTCTATGGGGTGACTCTTGGCAGAACTAAATATCATTTTTCCATAGAGCCAGAAGTTTTTGGAAGTGTATGGACATCTCCTGAAATTCCTTCTTATCAGGTAAAAATTACAGCAAAAAAGCCAAATTTTTCAGGTGTCCTGGAAATTACAGCAACAAGTTATGACCATAGTGATATAATTCAACTGAAGAAAGATGTCTTCATACAGAGTACTGGAGAAGAAAAGAAAATAAAAATTGATGTTCCTGCCAAACTTTTTGGCTGGTACCAGATGGTAGCAGCATTGAAAACAGATGATAGTTGCTGGGTTGAAACAAGAAATTTTGTGGTGCTTGCGCCAGACACAAGAACTGAAAAATGGTCTGGCAAAGGAGCGCTATTTGGCTATTGGAGTTATCACGGAGCTCATTATACTCCAAAGGCAGAGCATCACATACGACTTATGACAATCGCAGGTGCCAGAACAAGTATTGGATTACCACAGGGCGCTGAAAATAATCCATATGTACAAAAACACTGGAGTCGGGTTCAGGCAGGTGCCTGGGAAGTAAGCCCTCAGGAATGGGCAGCAGACGAAGTTTATGATGAAACAAAATATCAGCAGTACAAGAAAAAGGTGATTGAAGCATATACAAAAGCTCGCAATGCTGTTGTTGAGCAATTCAGGCCAGATAATGTTTATTTTTTCCCTGAACCAGGAATCAGCAACAGAATGACAGCAGGCAATTACCCTGAATACTGGGGAGAAAAACCTTATGAGCCAACAGAACAGGAACTTAGAAGGATTAGGATGCATTTTGTCACAGCAAAATGCGCAGCAGAAGCTGTGAGAGAAACCTGGCCTGAATTGAAAATATTGATTCCATGGGGAGACCCACTTTTTATTGTTCCATTACTTCGGGCAGGATTTCCCAGAAATCTTATTGATGGCTCAGGTCTTGATATATGTGGTTTTGAACGACTCCCAGAACAGCAACTTCATCAAATTAGTGTGCATCGGCTTTACCAGTTGCGCAAAGAATATGAGAAAGCAGGAATTCCAGACCCTGACCTTCGTTATTGCGAAGGTATCTTTGTTCCAACAGAGATTGGTGCATGTTCCTGGCAGGAACAGATGGATATTTATAATAGATGGGTTCTTATCAGCATGGCATATGGTGTGAAACGTTTTTATTCTGGCTGGTTTACTTTTGATTGTGGCAATTACTATGGTGCTGAACATTACGGAGGTTGTGGAATTTTCAGAAGGATACCATATTGTGACCCTAAACCCGCATACGCTGCATACGCAACAATGACAGATCGACTTAATGAAGCGGACTTTGAAAAGTGGATTCCAACAGGTTCTCTCACAACATATTGTCTAAAATTTTCGGGACCAAAAGGCAATGTATACACATTATGGACAATCAGAGGAAAACGCCCTATTACCTTGATGTTCTCAGATGATGGTGAAGTGATGCTAACTGATGTGATGAACAATAGTATCAGGGTGAAGACAAATGGAAGAAAAATTTCGTTTGTGATTGGCACTTCTGTCACATATGTAACTACAAAAAATGAAGTGATCGGGATTCAACCTGGCAGTCCTGACCATTCTGATGCTTTGCCATCAAGAAATTCGAAAATTGTTGCGGATTTGGGAAATGGTGACTGGAAATACTCTGATGATAGAGACCTTTTTTATGAAAACAACAATTTTGATACATTCAGATATAAAGGCAAGTTTGCATGCTTTGTTCAAAAAGACCCGATTTTTGGGAATGTTGTTGTTTCAAAACTTGAAAAACAGGAAACACAGCACGAACTGATGCCATGGTACTCAATTCTAAAACCAAAAAAACAGTTCATTCTTCCAGGAGCAGTTTCGCATATTGGACTGTGGGTAAAAGGAGCAAGCGACTGGGGAAGGGTTGTTTTCTGTCTCAGGGATGCGAAAAACGAACGATGGATTAGCATAGGCACAAAAGACCAATGGAACTGCGATGATGTCCACTCATGGAGTTATTTTAATTTCGATGGATGGCGATATATAAGATTTGAATTGCCCGGACATGAGCCATATGACAGTTTCAGAAAATATGGAACAACGTGGTGGACTTCCTCTGGAGGAGATGGAATTGTTGACCTTCCTTTAAAAATTGAAAGTATCATTGTTGAACAAAGGACCCATATTCTTTATGTAAATGATGTTCAACCAGTTTCCTCAGATACTGTTTGCTTTGGAAAGATTTATGTTGAATACGATAATACTGAAGATGCCAGTAGTAAAGCAGTGTCCTTGAGTAAAATCAGAATGCCAGAGCCAAAAAAGGTTCATCTACCAAATCCTATCGCTGAAATGCAAAAGACTGGCATTTATGAGCCAACTACTATTATAAAACTTGAACCACCTTCATGGGGTGCTGATGGAACAAATGTGCATGTGTATTTTAAAGAACTTGAACAGGCAAAAAAATATTACATCTGGGTTGGTCCATATCCTGATGGCCAGGGAGCCATTAACATGACACCAAATGGCGCAAAAAATGGAGAACATATTTACAATCTCAGACCTGGAGTAAAACTTTATTACTGGATTGTGTGGGCTGATAAAGAAGGGAAAATTTCAAAGCCATCAAAGCCATATTCAGAGGTCCTTATTGATATGTTTAAGGAAAAATAATGTTTTCAATTACATTTCTTGGCGCAGCAGAAAATGTGACTGGTTCAAGGCATCTTTTGCAGTTAGGTGATAAAAAATTTTTAATTGATTGCGGAATATATCAGGAAAGGGACTTCTTATCAAGAAACTGGGAAGATTTTCCTGTGGAACCAGAAAGCATTGATGCGGTTTTTCTTACTCATGCCCATCTTGACCACTGCGGTTTTCTTCCAAGATTGGTAAAAAGTGGATTCAATGGTCCCGTATATGCAACTGCACCCACGATTGAAATTGCAAAAATAGCCCTTCTTGATGCAGCAAAACTTTACCAAGAAGATGCTGAGAAAAAAAGAATGAGGCACTTACTGAGCGGAAGAAAGGTGGACCATCCAGTGGTGCCTCTTTATACGCAGGATGATGCATATAATGTTTTTGAGCTTTTTCGTGAAATTCCGTGCAATCAGGAATTTGAAGTAGCAGACGGATACTCATTAACCTGTCATAATGCAGGTCATATTCTTGGTTCAGCAATATTTGAGTTTCAAAACAAAACTACTGGGAAAAATCTTGTTTTTACAGGAGACCTTGGAAGACCCAACAGGCCTCTTCTTCCAGAACCAGAACGACTTTCAAAGATTGATTACCTTGTGATGGAGTCAACATATGGAGACAGGGTCCACGAATCAGATGAGATTACCTACAAAACAGTCGCCAGCACAATTACTGAAACTGCGGAAAAATCCGGAAATATCGTAGTACCCAGTTTTGCCATTGAAAGGACACAGGAGCTTCTGTATTGCTTAAAGAAACTTCTTTCTGAAGATAGAATTCCGCATTTGATGACATTTATTGACAGTCCTATGGCAATAAAGGTGACAGAGGTTTTCAAGAGGTATCCTGAATTCTTGCGGGAATCTTTGAAAAAAATGGCAAAAGAAAACAACAGTCCTTTTGAAATGGAATTATTGCAACCCACTGAAACTGTTGAACAATCAAAGTCAATCAATCATGTGAAAGGGTCAGTGATTATTATTGCGGGCTCTGGTATGTGCACAGGGGGTAGAATAAAACACCATCTTGTTACAAACATCAGCAGACCCGAAAGCACAATTATGTTTGTTGGATATCAGGCAACAGGCACACTTGGTAGAGAAATCATTAGTGGCAAAAAGCAGGTAAGAATTCTCGGAGAATACAGGCAGGTGAACGCAAACATCGTTCAGGTGAATGGATTTTCTTCTCATGCTGACCAGAATGAAATACTATGGTGGCTGGAATTTCTTGAAAGGCCACCGATTAATACTTTTCTTGTTCATGGCGAGCAACCTGCAATTATGAAATTGAAAGATGTTCTTATGGAAAGAAAATCAATCAACGCAAATATTGCAGAATATCAAACAACTGTGGGGTTAGAATGAAAATTCTTTTGACAGGATGCACTGGTTTTATTGGCTGGCATACTGCAAAGACGGCCTTGAATTCAGGATATGAAGTATTTGGCATCGACGACATGAATGATTATTACGACGTTCGTTTGAAACAGTGGCGACTCAATGACCTAGAAAAAATAAAAAATTTCAAATTTCAAAAAATTGACATAAGAAATAAACAGGACCTTGAAAAGATTGTTTCAGTGTTCAAACCAGAAGCAATCATTAATCTTGCTGCAAGGGCAGGAGTACGGGCAAGCATTGAAAACCCCCACATTTATTTTGAGACCAATGTGCTGGGCAATCTCAATCTCCTTGACCTTGCTCAAAAGCACAGAATAAAAAAATTTGTCCTTGCTTCCACCTCTTCCCTGTATGCTGGTCAAAAAATGCCATTTTCAGAATCACTACCTGTAAATACGCCTATCTCTCCTTATGCTGCCTCAAAAAAATCAGCAGAAGTAACATGTTATACCTACCATTATCTTTATGGAATTGATGTTACAGTTTTCAGATATTTTACTGTCTATGGACCTGCTGGCAGACCAGATTTGAGCATTTTCAAATTTATTAAGTTAATCAATGAAGGAAATTCCATTACAGTTTTTGGCGATGGGAATCAGAGCAGGGATTTTACATTTGTTTCTGACATAGCAAAAGGGACACTTCTGGGTTTAAAACGGGTTGGTTTTGAAATTATGAACCTTGGCGGAAATCATCCTTATACCATCAATGAAACCATATCGTTGATAGAAAAATATCTCGGCAAAAAGGCAAAAATTATTCACAAACCATTTCCTCAGTGCGATATTCCTGCAACATGGGCTGATATCTCAAAGGCAGAGAAAATTCTTGGCTGGAAACCAAAAGTTTCCTTAGAGCAAGGTATTAAACAAACAATTGACTGGTGCACTGAGAACTGGAATCTTGTTGAAAATATTATTTTGAAAGATTAAACAATTAACATGGAGGAACAAATGGGTTTTTCGATTAAAACAGGTCAAAAAGTTCTGTGCATTGGAGATAGTATCACTGATTGTGGAAGAAGGGCAGAATTTGCGCCTCTTGGCAATGGTTATGTGAAATATTTTCATGATTTGCTGATTGTTAGATATCCTGAAAGAAATATTGGTGTCATCAACAAAGGCATCAGCGGCAATA
>JAKPDB010000005.1 GCA_029552985.1 bacterium | reverse complement strand
CCATCTCGGAATCACATATTTTTTAAGGATTGGTGGTGGTGTGAACTCATTGGTAACATGATCACCGAGATTAAAAATTCTGCAGGGTAGTTTCAATGCTTCCCTTGCGATTCTCATATCTCTTTCGTCGCATGCTTCCATGTATTTATTAAATTCAGAAGGATAATCATTCAACAAATAGTATGTATTCAAAAGTCCTGCGTGCCTCTTAATCAAATCAGTAAAACCAGTGCTTGGCAGAAAAACTGTTGGTTCTGCCCTCTGACCGACCCTGTTTGCTGCTTCTTCAAAAAGTTCAGGTATTGCCACAGCATTAAAATGATTCACAAGATGCGTAAGAATTTTCAGGTCTTCAACTGTTTTTACTGGAAATTCAACAATTCGTTTGTTATCAGCATACCCCATTCCACCAGGTACAATCTGATAAATGGTTTTCAGTACACCTTTTTCGGTTTTTGTAATAAGTTCTGTATGATTTCTGTCAACTGGTCTTTCAAACGTTTCAACAGTTGTCGTATAGTAATAATGAAGCCCAGCAGATGCAGCATACCTGACAGAACATTTTAAGTAATCATAAATTTCAAGGTCAGTTAAATCACGAAATTTCTCATTAAGCGTCCCTTTAGTCCTGTGAAACAAAATCCAGCTTTCAAGGCGGGGTTGCCACAGAACTGAATTTGCCTTTCCTTCAAAAATTGCAAGGTTCAGTTGTTTCCTTGTCATATCTGCTCCATTTTGATAATTTGACCGGTTTATTTTTGAAATTTAATATAAGATATAACAGGAGGAAAATCAAATGTATCTAAAAATTATGAAATCCACAATTGTAATCGCTGTTCTGTGTTTTGTCTGTTCAGCCCAGCAGAAATTATGGACTGAACATTTCAACTACAGAGTACCTGTGCAGGTTAAAAATATGTCTGAGACACCAGTTGAAGAAACTGTGATGTTAAAGTATCCAGTTCAAACTCTCATAAAAACGAAAAAAATCAGGACTGACGCAGGTGATATGTGCCTTGTTGATTCAAAGGGAAATAGTGTCCCTCTACAGGTGTGTATTTCTAAGGAAAATCTTGACTCAATATTTTTTAAAATTTCTCAAATTCCGGCGAAATCAAGAGAAATTTATTATCTTTATTACGGAAATAGTGAAAAATCAACTGCCACCATGGTCACAAATGCCCCTGTAAAAGAAAATCCTGCAGGTATTATTGTAACTGCTGGGGCTGAACAATGTGCAGTAGAAACAAAAAGGAATTTTCCTGAAAGTCTTGATCAGTGGCTTGAAAAAAATAGTCCTGATGAATTTACTGGAAAAGTATGGGTAAGATGCAAAATTGAACAACCGGAAAATTATAAATACTGTATCGTTGTTGACAGTGAAACAAATCCATATACTCCTGCAAGATGCGCCACAGGAACAGTAAATCGATATGGCGTCCAACCAAAGTGGTGGACAGGAAATAATGACTGGGGAAAACCCATTGCATGGGTTGCACCAGTTGATGATACTGACTGGTTAAATGCTGGTGAATATTCATGCTGGGTGGAACTGCCTGTTTCCCGGGCAGCACAGTGGTTTACATGTTTTCTTGTAATTCCTCAAAATTCTGCAAAAAAAGAAGTGGTTTTACATCTTGAATTTGCAACGCAGCCATCTGAAGATTTCATTTTTCATACCGTTGACGAAAAAATAGATAAAGCAGGTCCAAATTACTATGGAAGGGAATATATTGAAGGTATCGTGGCAGTGAGAATGCCGACAAAAACTGGGCTTGAAGGTTTGAAAGAACTTGGAACATTTACTGAGTACACAATGAAAAGATTGGAAATGATAGGAAAAATGAACCTCGGGGAATCACCATGTCTGACAGACCTCATCATTGGAACATGGGTACAACTGATTCCCTACAGAGTAATATCAGGTGAAACAACCTATGAAAAAGCAGAAACAGAATTCAAAATACTTTCCAGCATTGGAATTAACAGTATTACAGCATCTGGAATAAAGGATGATGTGTTTGCGTCGTTATGCAAAAAGTATGGCATCATTGATACCACACTCACAGGATGGGCAGGAATGTGGAGATACACCTCTGAGGCATACACAAAACAATATGATTACAAATTAGGAGAAAACAGCCAGCAAAGATGGTCGCGGGTATTTGACGACTTCTATTCAAAAATGGCAGGTAGGTATGCATCAAGTATACCGGAAACAATGAAGATAGCAAAACATTTTAATACTGGTGATGAGATAGGTCCTGCAATAGACGCAAGAGAAATTACAAATACCCAGCAATTACTTGATGAATTCAGGCAGTACCTGAAAAACGAAAAATTAACGCCGAAAATGCTGGGGAAGAATTCCTGGGATGAGGTCTATCCTGAAACTGATAGAAAGAAACTTGAACAAGGAAATATCGGTTATAATCAACTCTTTTACCATACAAAAAAATTTATCAACAATTACACAGTCATGTTTTACAAATGTGCAACAGACGCAATAAAAAAACATTTTCCCCACATGCAACTCATTGCACCTAATTTTCAGGCAGGACCCATGCAATTTGCGTTTATTGGAAACAACAATGACATGAACACCTCTGGCCTTGACCTTTTTGAACTTGGAAGAAAAAGGGCTTTTGAAGGAATTATGATGGAGGACTGGGTATACGGATGGGATGCAGGTATTGGAAGAATCTGTCTTGGTGCTGATATTATGAGAGCATCCAGTAGAAAATGGAATTTGCCGATGGCAAGTTATCTTGTAGGAGGCGAAGCAATAAGAGCAAAACTTTTTGCATATCTTATGGCTGGAATAAAGGAGAATCTTCTATATCTCTACGGACCAATCGGCAATATTGGACCTGCCTGGGCTGACAATGAAAAAGCACTCAGAGAAAGTGCTGATATCACACGAAGATTAAAAAGGTTTGAAAAAGATATTATTCAGGCAAAAGTGAGACCAGCAAAAATTGCCCAACTTATTGCATTCACATCTGATTTGATGCAGGTAAAGGGATTGTACTTCTGTCCAGAAAGACAGGACATTTATACCCTTTTAAAACATTCCTATTATTCAGTTGATATCATCTGTGAACAGGACATTGTGGAAGATGATATCCTGAAGAATTATTCTGTTTTGATAATCACAGACCCAAACATACACCAGGATACTCAGAAGAAAATTGCTGAATGGGTCTATAAAGGAGGAAAACTGGTTGCAATCATAGGTGCAGGAAACTGGAATCAATACAATCAGGAAAGTAGCATCCTTAATCCTGTATTTGGCTTCAAGCAACAAAAAATTATTACACAGGATGACTGGCTTAAATGGTCGTCTGCATTTTATTCTACAGCTGTAAGCAAGTTTGCTTATAAACAAGTGGGAACAATCACAATTTCACAGGAATTTGTAGAAAAACAGATTGAAATTCCTGTCTGGGGAGCAAAATTTGATTGCATTGGACTAACATGCAAAACAATAGGAAAATATGAAGATGGAAAACCAGCAGTGTTTCTCAATAGGTATGGAAAAGGTCAGGCAATTTATATCGGAGCACTTCTTGGTCAGGCATATGTTCGCCGACACTGGGACATAAATTTGAAACCAGAACAATACAAACTTGAGGATGGACAATCAGAAAGAAGTTTTATCACTGCGATTATGGATTACCTGGGCGTGAAAAAATATTATGATGTATCTACTCCAGGCATATATACGCAACTGATGGATAGTGAAAATTGTGTACTTGTTTTTCTTAACAATGCCAGCGGTAGGCCAATTGAAAATCTGGTTCTTACTGTGTCTGGTGTAAATTCTGTAAACTCAGTTGACTCGATGACGCTTGGTACATTAAATTACAAAAAACAAAAAGATGCAGTCATTATAGAAATCCCACTTGAAAATGTTGATATCATTAGGATAAAAAGGATATAATGTTTGAATACCATTAGAATATCAAACTCTTACTTCACTTCAAAAATGCAATAAGAACTTTCAATCCATTACAAGGACTTTTGCTCCTGGAATTGTCCCGGTTTTCAAATCTTTTAATGCTTGATTTGCATCTTTAAGAGAATAAGTTGTAATGTGTGGCTTGATTGGAATGTTTGCAGCAATCTGCAAAAATTCAGCAATATCCCTGCGGCTGACATTGGCAACTGATTTGATTTCTTTTTCCATCCAGAGATGGGTTTCATACTCAATTTCTTTCATAACCTGTCTATCGTGATTCTCCTTTCTTATGGCATTGATCACAAGACGACCGCCTTTTTTTAAATTTTTAAGTGCAGCAAGTACAGAAAACCATGCAGGAGTTGTATCAATGGCAACATCCAGAAACTCTGGTGGTCTGTCTGTGATCTCACCCGCCCAGCCGGCACCAAGTTGAAGCGCAAGGTTTTGTTCTTTTTTAGAACGGGTAAATACAAAGATCTTTGTTTCACTGTATAAACATTTAACAATCTGAATTACAATGTGGCCTGAAGCACCGAAACCATAAAGCCCGATAACATCAGATTGTTTTATCCCTGTCAGCCGCAAAGAACGCCAGCCAATTGCTCCTGCGCACAAAAGTGGCGCTGCTTCAACATCAGAGAAACTTTCAGGAATTTTGTAAACAAAATCCTCATAAGCAACTATATATTCTGCATAGCCACCGTGTGCATCCCTGCCAGTGGCTTGAAAAAAATCACAGAGATTTTCATATCCTTCATTACAATACTTACATTTTCCACAGGACTTATAAATCCAGCCAACCCCAACCCGTTCTCCAGTTTTGAGCTTTGATGAGTTTTTTGCTTCAACAATTCTTCCTATGACCTGATGACCTGGAATGATCGGGAAAAATGAAGGTAAACTTCTTCCTTCCACTTCATCAATATCTGTTCTACACACACCACAGGCATCCACTTTAATAAGAAGTTGTCCTTGGTGTGGAGATGGCACAGGCATATCAACAGATTTCAGGGGCTCTTCCTGCAGCACATCAACAATCTTTTCTATCACCATCGCCCTCATTGTCTCTCCATCTGTCGTTCAATGACTGGCACTCCTTTTGATTTCAGATATGACTTGAGGGCAGGTATAGAAATAATTCTAAAGTGGAAAACACTTGCCGCAAGAAGTATTGTTGCGCCTGCTTCCACTGCATCATAAAAGTCCTCAAGATTACCTGCCCCTCCTGAAGCGACAATTTCTGC
This sequence comes from bacterium, assembly GCA_029552985.1. GTDB lineage: Bacteria > Ratteibacteria > UBA8468 > B48-G9 > DTJG01 > DTJG01. The sequence continues at coordinate 46,757 of JAKPDB010000005.1, read as the reverse complement.
AGAGACCTCTTTTTTCAATGCCCTGATGATAGGCAGGTCATAGCCAAGGCGTGCTCCATCTCCTCTCTTACTTGTCGGAAGTATTACTGATACCCCATAACCATCTACTTCTTTTGCCCACTCAACTGCATCTTTCCCTGTTGGCGTTCTTCCACCATCTATGTATACCTCATAACCAGATGGCACTGCAGGATTGTGGTCAACATCAATCGCAACTGTCACTCTTTGAGAGCCAAATTCTTTTACAAGTTGTTTTATCAAATCAGGATTCCTTAATCCTGCTGAACCAACTGAAATTCTGTCAGCGCCAGCATTGATCACTAATTCAGCAATTTTCATATCAGAAATTCCACCACCAACAGTAAATGGAACTGTAACAACCTCTGTCACTTTTCGTACAACATCAATCAATGTTGGTCTTCCCTCTACTGTGGCAGTAATGTCGAGAAGTGCTATTTCATCAGCACCCTGCTTACAATATGCAATCGCACATTCCACTGGGTCCGCCACATCTTTGATATCAACAAAATGAACTCCCTTAACAACCCTACCATGCTGCATGTCAAGACATGGCATAATTCTAATTGGCTTTTGCATTTTTCCCCCTTTATGGCCTTTTAATTTTACCATTGATTGCAGTTTTTCAAAACTCATAGTAGAATATATGCGAACAATACCAACTACAAACAAGGGGGAAAAATGTTAAGAGAAAGCGGAAAGTTTTTTATCGCTTGCTTTTTAACTTTGTTTCTCGCTTGTTTTGTAATGAAGGCAGGTGCACAAATAAAGTTTCCTGTTGCTACAACGGCTAACAATGAACTGTGTACTGGTGGAGCGTTTGATGGAACGAATTATCTTGTTAGCATTGTGGAAGAATCAAGTAATGGAGCATCTGTCACTGCACGGATTTTCTCTCAAGATGGAAACCCATTAACTGATAAAATAGTTGTCGCAAGTTCTACCACTGATTATTTCACTCCTGTAGCATTTGACGGTACAAATTACCTTGTTATCTGGCAGAACCAGGATTTATTGTTGGGTCGATTTATAAGTAAAACTGGAACTCTTATTGGAAGCCAATTTCAAATTGCATCAGGCGTAGAAAGTATAGGACACATTGGTTTTGGAGGCGGAAAATATCTTTTTACTTATAATAAAAGAGAATCAATATACTCGCATTGTTATGTTTTTGGAAAAATTATTACTCCAAATGGCACAGTTGGTTCTGAATTCCAAATAAGCAGCGGGTATGGAAAAGATCACGGAGGACTTGGGAATCTCGCTTTTGATGGTACAAATTTCCTTGTATTCTACACAGAAGACGAGAATGACTTGGCAATTATAGGAAGATTTGTAAGTCCAGCAGGTTCTGTGGGGAGAGAGATTGTTATAAATTCTAGTGAGTCACACAGCGATAATCCATGTGCCGTTGCATTTGATGGGATAAACTATCTGATTGTCTGGCCTGACGAAATCGGTGGCTATGGTTCTCATCAATGGTCGTTTTTTGGCCAGTTTATAGACAAATCAGGGAACAAAATCGGTACAGTCATTTCAATAAACGGAAGTGCAATATACGGTGCGATTGCACCTTCCATTGTGTTTGATGGAACAAAATACCTTGTTACATGGAGCGGAGCACCAGGCGGAACAAACTGGGATATTTCAGGAAGGTTTGTGGGTAAAGATGGCTCTTTCATAGGGCCAGAATTTGTTATAGATAACTCTGAAGGTGATCAGGTTGGCGGTGCACTCATGAGTTTTCCAAATGGGACATATTTTGTGATTGTGAACAATGTTGTCCTTTCATACAATGAAGAAGAAGAAACCCTTGAAATTTCAGGTGGAGACGTTTATGGAATGATAAAAACCATTGTTCCTGAAGTCAAAGGCGATATAAATAATGATGGCGTAGTTGATATCACTGATGTTATTAAAGTACTGAGAAAAGCCATCGGTCTTGAATAATTCTTTATAGGGCTTTTCATCGTTCAATTTGATTAATTAGCATTGTCGATTGTTATACCCTTTAGACTTTTTATAATGAAAACTCCTGATATGATTGCCACGGCTGCCATTAGTATGCTTAAAAGAACTTTTTTATTTTTCTCAAATTTTTCAAATGCAGTAGCTCTGTACAAAGGATTATTTTCCTGATTTCCAACCCGAACAATAGCGGTTCTTCCTTTCAAATAGTGTTGATATTTTGCAAAATCATAAACTGGCGGATATGCCAGTGAATTTCCATAAAAAAGATACAAAGTTGGAATGTTTAGAACAGATGGAAAAGAGAGTACCCTTATAGTGCCGTATAAATGAAAATCCTTTACCTTCAAAGGTGGGTCATCATAATGATAAAGTTGAACCCTAATATACCTTGTTCTGGCTTCAGGGTATGTAACAGTTAAATTTTTTTCATGATATCTGGCACCGGTATAGGAATATATCGTGGACTGATAAGTGGAAAAGTTTGCCCGGCCGTCCGGGTCATTATAAAATGTCAGAACTATCCTTCTATGAAAATTCTTTTCGTCTGAGACAACATCTATTCTGTTATGAGGTAAATTTTCTGTCCCTGTATCTATCAAGTATTCTGTAAATTTCCCGTCCTTTGACTCGCCGACATTTTCCACAGAAATCCTGTATTTAATGAGCTCTGCTGGTATGATTTGTTCCTTCATAATTTTTGCGCCTGTAATATCAAGGGGACTTCCACCATCATCATGAATAATCACACGGAGATATCTAAAGTTGGTCAAAGGATATCTCACGACATTGCTTGAAGAAGAAACTCCTGCCTCTGGAATTGAATGGTCAAAAATAAATCCTTTGTTTGTCAGCGTGAACCACTTCCCACCACTTTTTGCCTTTACCTCAACCCACCTCTGATAATTGTGTGATGAAATCTCCAATGAGAGATAGTTGTGTTCCTGGTAATTATTGCCAATATCTATGTCAACTATTGTCTGAATTCCATTGATGTACGATTTGTTTAACAGCTTTACTGGATATTCTATTGTTTTAGAACTACTGTTTTTTATCGAAATTACATAAGGGATTTCTTTTTGATTATTTGAAATAATTCTGATGTCTGAAAGGTCTGGCTTGGAATTTACCAGTATTTCTGTATCAAGTTTCAATTCATAAATATCCACTCTTTCATCGCTGAGATAAATTTTCTTCATGAATTTCCAGTGCGAAGGAGAAAAATCAGCTGAAGAAATGGTTACTGAAATAAAAATTGAAAAAAGGATTGAAAAAAGATATTTCATGATATCTCCTTTTTTCTATGATATACATATCCCACAATAAAAAGAATGATGCCTGTGCACAGTGAAACAATAATTCTATATAACTTACTTGCAAAAAATAAATCAAAAATCAGAACCTTTAGTATAGCCAGACCAAGATAACACAGAGCAAAATAACGAACCATTTTTATTTTATATATCATACCTATGGAAAGCAAAATTGCGCCGTACAATCCCCAGAACATGCTGAGTCCGGTGCGGCTGAAAGTTCTCAACAAATTATTTTTTATCATTGCATCATGAAACTCAAAGCTTAATGAAACAAAAAGGATAATATGAGAGACCCCAGATATAAGCACAGGTAAAAATTTTTCCTCTTCTTTCAGTATCTCTTTTCTCTTCAAAGATAAGCCACTGGCAAGAAATAGGCAACAGACAATACCTAAAGCAGTAAAAAACCTCTCATTGAAAACAGGAATATCTATTAATCTGTACGTGGTATCAAGCGCAAAAAATCTGCAGATTGATGCAACAAAAAGAAGATACCCAAAAATCCGCATGAAAAACGAAGGAATTCTCAGACCAAGCCAAAACAAAATCAGTCCCTCACACACCCATGCTATCGTAATATACGTATGCGTAAGATATAAAGGGAAACACAGTGTCAGAAAAACAAGGGCAAGTCCCAGCACAAGAAGAATCAATACCTGGTCTTTATATTTTATTTTTTTAAGAATCCCTCCGGCAAGTGTATGAATAAACATAAGCACAAGTGCTGCAAACCCTTTAAAATCAGGAAATGAAATACCAGTGAGATTGAGAATAAAACCCGCAAAAACACTGCTATTGAGAAATACCAGTGAAAGATCGATTTCTCTTATAGCATGTTTTTTGTTAAGTGGTGAAAAAGGGAAAAATAGGTAAATGAAAAAGAAAAATGATAGTACGCCAACAACAGGCCAGAAAACAATGTGCTGGTAAAATTTATCGATCCAGAGTCCGCACATATAGTATGTAAAGAAAAACGATAAGAAAAGCAAAACTCGCCATGGCTTGAAAGCATTGATTGCAAATATTCCTGCATCAAGCAGCGTAAGATACACGCTCAGACCCAGAAACGCCTGTAACAATGGAATCTCTGGCCCTTTCAGAATCAATGGAGTAAAAAATCCACCAATAAAAACCAGTATACCCAAAAACATACTGTCAAATCTGAGCGTTAACATCACTCCAAGCACTGTCACAACAAGCATGTTACCGAATGCCACTGGATAGGGAATAAGATGGTAAAAATTGTTTGCAACAAATATGGAAAGATACAAAATCACAATGCCTGTTCCAACAAGACCAAGAGAAAATTCTCTGTACCTGGAAAACTTATTGCCAAGAAAAACTAGAATTAACCCTGAAACTAAACCAATGATAATACGAACTGTTTCATTAAACCACTTATTTTCAAATGCATATTTTAGAAACAGTCCAAAACCAATAAGAAATATGAATATTCCAATCCAGTAGTAATACTTCCTTCCAATTTCAAGTTCCCAGTTAACACGGACTTTTTTCTTTTCAGGCAGGGATTCTTTTCCCATCGGAGTTTCTGTAGATTTTTCTTTTTCAACAGAGGAAATTAAAGGTTTTTTTCCGATATATCTTTCAATATTATCAATTCTTCTATGAAGTCTGATCACATTGATAATAAGAACCAATGGCAGAATAAATATGTATCCGATTATGAGTGCTCCAAGGGATATTTCTTCCATTGTGACTCCTTTTCATCATTTGCCTACCAGAAAATACACGGCAAAGATTAAAGAAATTATGTACATTAAGGGATGTACATCTTTAAACTGCCCTTTTGCCATTTTCAAAATCGTATAAACAATAAACCCATACCCGATACCGTGGGAAATAGAATAAGTAAAAGGCATTGTGAGAATAATGACGAAAGCAGGAATTGCTGTGTCAAGTTGTTCAAAATCAATGTACGTAATTGCCTGCATCATTAAAAATCCAATGATGACAAGCGCAGGAGCAGTTGCCTGCGATGCAATCAGGCAGGCGACCGGCGCAATAATGATACTCAAAAGAAATAGTAATCCCACAACAATCGCAGTCACACCTGTTCTACCACCTTCCATAATGCCTGCTGCTGATTCAATGTACGAAGTGTTTGAACTTGCGCCAAAAAAACCACCAAGCATTGCACCGATAGCATCAATTCCGAGAATTGCCTTGAGTTTCTCAATACGACCCTGCGAATCAACAAGATTGGCCTGATATCCAATGGCAGTCACAGTGCCGAGCGTATCAAAAAAGTCAACAATAATAAATGCAAAAAGGGAAGGAATAAGTGAGAGTTTCAAGGCACCCATGATATCAAGTGCTCCAGCGCTGGAAAAATCTGGCATATTAATTGTCTCTGGCAATTTAGAAAGTCCGGCAAGAAATGAAAGAAACGCTGTAATCAAGATACCATTAATGATTGCGCCCTTGATTTTTAATACAACAAAAACAGCAGTGATAAAAACTCCACAGGACGAAATGATGGTTGAGATATCAGAAAAATTGCCAGGTGATGGCAACAGTGTGTTTTTGTCTATTATTACAATACCAGCATGTAACAATCCAATATAAGCAAGAAACATTCCAATACCAACTGCGATCGCGTGTCTCAATGGAACAGGAATTGCTTTCATTACTGCCTCGCGCAGTCCCACAAGCACCAGAATTAACACAATTAACCCATCAAGAAAGATTAAACCCATCCCCACCTGCCACGAAACACCCTGTCCTATAACGATACTGTATGTCAGAACACTGTTTAGTCCCATTCCTGCAGCAAGAGCCAGCGGAAAATTGGCAACAAGTCCCATAAGAATTGAAGTCAATCCAGCAGATAACGCAGTACCAACAACACAGGCATTAAACGGTACTCCTGCGTCCTTTAAAATGACAGGATTGACAAAAAGAATATATGCCATTGTTAGATATGTAGTAAAGCCGGCTCGAATTTCAGTAATCCAGTTTGTATTTCTTTCAGAAAACTTAAAGTATTTCTCAATTTTCTTCAGCATAGTTTTCCTCTGTTAACAGTATCTGTAAACGATCATATCAAGAATCCCATCTTTTGACTCAAATTTTACTCTCTCATTGGTGGGGATACAGCCGATTTTCAATAGCAACTGTTTCTTTTTCTCATCAAGAGCATCCGCGACCATATGAATCTCTGAAGCATTGCTTTTCTTTGCATAATCAATTGCTGTTTCATACAAATTCAGCATAACCTTTTTGTCAATTCCTGGGATACAGAATCCATCAATCTGAGCAACGGATTTATCGTGAAACACAATACTCACGATACCTGCCAGAAATTTTCCACTTATTGCAACAAACCATGCTCCATGTTCTTCTAATTTCTCATAATGCGGGTAAAGACCCATGCAGGACCGTTGTACATACCATCTTGTGGAAAATAGTCCTGCATTTAAGTCAAGAACCGGTTCGTCATAAGGAATAATGACAAGAGGAATGATTTGAAGCCTGAAACGAGAATCACCCTGTAATATACGAATTTTATTATTTTTTACGGCAGAAAAATATTGTCTAAGGAATACTTCAGGACTTTTGCCACTGGAATTTCTGAGCATAATTTTTGTTCCCATAATGTAATGCCAGCCAAGAGAATAATACAATCTTGCTGCTACTGGATTTGAGGTTCCAAGAAATAGCCATTTTCCGCCATTATCCTCAAATGTTTTAATTGCTATCGAACAAAGCGCTTTTGCAATTCCCTTACCTCTATATTGCTTCAATGTTGCAACTTCACCAATACCACCAATTCGTTTATCAAATTCGCTGATTGTCAGATGCACTGTTGAGATGATACTGGTTTTGTGCTGGGCAATAAATAAAAAATCCCTGTTATGGTTTCTCTCTTTACCTGAAAGGATGGAATATAGATTCTGATTCAAAACATGTTCATTGCCAAAAATCCCTCTCCAGAATTCCAGCAGTTTATCTATTACAGGTCTTTCTACCGGGATATCAATTCTTTTGAACGAAAAAGTTTTTTCATCCATGGTTCTAAAAACATTTTACATCTTTTTCTTTTTTTAGAAAACTGAATAAACCATTTCAATCTTATCCGTCTATTATATAAATGAAATGGTTCCTCCTTTGACAGGGCCCGGCAGTAGCATTTACCTCCAAAATGCACAGCCGGGTCCTTATTTTTTTGACATATCTGCGATACAGGGCTTATAATACAAAATGCGGATAATTTTTGTGAGCAAAAAGGGAAAAATATGGAAAACGAAACAAAACAAAGTCCTGCCGAAACAAAAACAATAATGATTATTGAAGATGATGACACGATTAGAAAAATACTCGTGATAGAGTGCAAAAGAAAAGGTTTTGAAGTGCTTGAATACAGGGATGCAGCATCAGCAATGAACGGAATTGAGAGAAATAAACCACGCATCGACGCAGCGGTTGTCGACCTAATGAATCTTGGTTATGGTGGTAATATCGGGGAGTATTTAAGAAAATATCAGGAATACGCCGGAACAAAAATCATCTATTATTCTGCGCTTACTGAAAAACAGTTCAATCGTAATATTCTTGATGTACCCAATACTTATTATGTTCACAAAATTCCAGGAAGCATAAAAAAAGTTGTAGAACTTCTTGAAACGATTTAAAAACAAAAAGGAGTATGCTATGCCAAACTATAATGATGCGCCTCAGATCATTGACAATTTTATTTATAAACTGTATAAGCGAACAAAGCCATCAATGGCTATTGAAACAATTAAAGACAGAAAATTTTTTCATCAGTGGAGAGATACATTAAAGGCAAAAATTAAAGAACTGCTGGGAGAATTCCCCAAGCCAGCTCCACTTAAACCTCAGTTGTGCAGCAGGGAACAACTGGATGCATTTATACGTGAGAAATATATAATTCAGACCGAACAGGACTGCTGGATGCCACTTTACCTTTTGACACCAAAAATTGATGAAAAAAAACTTCCAGCAATTCTGTGCTGCCACGGACACGGTCCATATGGTAAGGACCCTGTTGCTGGCGTTCACTTCAAACAATCTGAACGACAGAGCAATATTTATTCGTTTAATTACAACTATGGCGAAATTATGGCAAGACGCGGTTATATCACAATCGTTCCTGACTGGAGAGGATTCGGTGAACGATGTGGATATGATAACAATGTATTTCCAGGCAGAGATAAATGCAATGTGTATTTCATTCAACATCTGATACTTGGAAGAACACTTCTTGGAGGCAACATTTTTGACGGAATGAGAGCGATTGATTTTCTTTTAACAAGAAAAAATGTCGACCCTGATAGAATTGGGTGCATGGGTCTTTCCCAGGGTGGCACAATGACCACATACATCACGCTTCTTGACGACAGAGTGAAAGCTGCGGATATCATCTGTTATGCCACAACAACAGAACATTACGCAATCAATCGACCGAATTTCTGTGGTAGTCAACTTGTTCCTGGACTTTATCAATATGCTGATGTCGGTGATGTCATTGGCGCCATTGCGCCACGACCGCTACTGATTGAATCAGGAGCCAGTGACACCTGCTTCTGGCTTCACTCTGCTATGCAGGCACATGAAAAAGTAAAAAGGGCATATCAACTTGCAGGAAAAGAAGAAAATCTCTGGATTGAAGTATTTCCTGGCGAACACAGTTTTGCTGCAGGCAGGGCCTTTGAGTTTTTTGATACTTATTTGAAGAGATGAAAAAGCGAAAAAAAATTATCATATTATGCCTCTGTACACTTGTTTGCGTATGGATTTTTATCCCGGTGATTACTGGAATCTGGGCAAATTCAGCGTCTGATGGAAAAGTAAAGCTTTTCTTTTTTCTCACACCGGCCGGCACAAAAATTGTTAATTTTTATTGGAAGATTCTTGAAAAACCCATTTTATCTTTGAAAATTTCCGGATCAATGAAGGTACCATGGAAAAGCATATTACTTGGTTCACAACAATTGCTTGCCTTCCAGGCACCAGCAAGTATTAATCTTCCGCAGGGTAAATCGAAGGTGAATTTTTCAGGCGAAATACAGGGAAATTTCAAAACAGGCACTATCAACATTAAAAATGGAAATATATGGCTTGAAAAATTTGGAAAAATTTTTGTCGCTGGAAAACTGGTACAATGGGGAAAAGAAGTCTGCGAGATAGAAGGAAATGTGAAAGATTTTGCGATAGATGAGTTCAGAACAATGCTTGGTATTCAGAACCTCCCTTTTGCAGGAACAATGACAGGAAAATTATCCATCACAATCAATAAAGACGTCATAAAAATGCTTACATTTGATGTTGACTTTAACAAATTATTGATGCAAGAATATAGCCGTCCTCTATCAGGTCATGCAAAGGGTACATACGATTTTCTTCAAAAAAGGTGTCTTGTTGAAACAGGAAACATTTTTACAGAATCAGGAGGAAAAATTTCGTTAAAAGGACTGATCAGTCCTGAAGATTTTAGTATTAAAATTGAATCCGAAGGAGTAAATCTTGAAGAAATTGTTTCACAGTTGCCAGAAAAATGGAGAGAAAAAATCAAGTTCACGTCTAATTCCAATATTTCTATTAACGGAGAAGGAAAATGGAAAAGGACTGACAAATTACCATCCTTTGCAGGAATTTTTTCAATTCCAGGCAGGATACAGTATAAGAATTTCTCCTGTTCGTCCCTTATTATTGAAGGTTCTCAGGAAGAAGAAAAAATCACTGTTTCTGCCTCAAACATTGATATTGGCAAAATCAACTGCAATAGCATAATGGGATCAATCATAAAAGAGAATGGGAAATACAGTGGATCTTTCACTTTCGCATTTTACGAAGGTTCAGGAGATATGGTTTTCGTTACTAATCAGGATACCTCTCTCAGGGTCTATGCCAGAGCGCAGGTTCAAAAAATTAACCTTGAAAAACTTATTCACAGTTTGAATCCTGACATTCTAATCACAGGCCTTGTAAATGTAGTATGTTTTCTTGAGCTAGGAACAAAAAATTTTTCCATGCAGGCAAAATTTGATAATGTTGCGGGGATGCCTTTTTCACAGAAACTCAATATCAGTGCGGTAAAAGCGCTTGCAAGTTTGGGTTCATCAAGTTTTGCTGGAAGTATTGGGAAGCAATTCGGCAGCAACAATTTTTATTACAGAAAACTGAGCGGCGTAATCAGTTTAACCAATGGTCAGTTAACGATTGAAGGAACTGCAAAACGCGCAGGCAATAACGACTATCTTATCACCTCTGAAATTTTTGGCTCTGGCATCAATGTACTTGTAGACAGAAAAAATAACTCAATACATGTTGAGGATTTAAAACGAAGAATTCTCAATGCCATGCAACAGAATAAAGCACAGTTCAAATTCTCATAAAAGGGGGCATCATGGAAAAACAGGTTCTTGGATTGATTGTTGGAAACAGGTCATGTTTTCCTGAAATATTATGCAAGGCAGGAAGAGAAAGAATGATAAAAGTACTCGAAAAGGCAGGTGTAGATGTCATTGCGCTTTCTGAAAACGACACAAGATATGGAAAGGTTGAAACATGGCAGGACGCAAAAAAATGTGCACAATTATTCAAAACCAATGCAGATAAAATCAGTGGAATCATTGTTACGCTTCCAAATTTTGGAGATGAGCAGGCAGTTGCAGACACAATACGACTTTCAGACCTTGATGTACCTGTTCTGATTCACGCCTATCCAGACGAACCAGAGAAAATGGACCCTGCAAACAGAAGGGATAGCTTCTGCGGAAAAATTTCAGTTTGTAGCAATTTGAAGCAGTATGGAATTAAGTATTCTCTCACTACAAATCACACAGTTTCTCCAGAAGAAGAAGATTTTCAATATAACCTTGAAGAATTTCTCGCAACCTGCAGGATTGTCAAGGCATTGAAAAATCTAAAAATTGGGGCAATAGGCACCAGACCCGACCCATTCAAAACAGTCAGATACAGTGAAAAAATTCTTGAAAACAACGGAATATCGGTTGATGTCATGGACCTTTCAGAACTTTTCGCCCACATAAATAAACTTGACAATAATGACCCCAGGGTCAAGAGGACTCTTGAAGAATTTGGTAGTTACATCACTGTAAAAGAAAAAAAAGAACCCGTGTTGAAAATGGCAAAACTCATTACAGCGGTGACTGACTGGATAGAATCCAAAGAACTTAAGGGCTTTGCCTTTCAGTGCTGGACATCCATACAGGAAAACTTCGGTATATTTCCATGCGGGGTGATGAGTTATTTCAGCCACAAAATGATACCTGCTGCATGTGAGGTTGATGTTACCGGATTATTATCAATGTACATTTTGCAACTTGCGTCAGGAAAGCCCAGCGCGATCGTTGACTGGAATAATAATTACGGTAAGGACCCTGAAAAGGCGGTCCTATTCCACTGCAGTAACTTTCCACTCGATGTTCTTGATAAACCGGTTATGACACATCATGTAATTCTCGAACAGACAGTGGGAAAGGAAAAAACCTTTGGAGCAGTTGAAGGAAAAATAAAACCAGGACCTGTATCATTTTTAAGATTGTCAACAGACGATTGCAATGGAGAAATTACAGGTTATGTGTGCGAAGGAACAATTACAAAAGACCCCTTGAAAACCTTTGGAGGCGTGGGAGTCGCAAAGATTAATAATCTTCAGGAACTGTTAATGTATATCTGCAGGCATGGATTTGAACACCATGTAGCAATCAATCTTTCGCACACAGCAGCACCTATATTCGAAGCACTGGTAATATATAAAGGATGGGAAATTTATCCTCACATATGAGTCGCGCTTTGATGCATATTTGAAATTGTCTGAAACGCAATAGACGCGAGTTGATGACTGGATTTTGATACTGATGAAATTTCTGGAAGTATAAAAAGGTTTGCGTTTATTGAGTTGAGTTTCAATAAAGACATAAAATGCGGAAAAAATTTCATATCTCCATACCAGTAAATTAGATCGCGATTATTATTGCTAACAGGCATTCCGTCTACAGAAACATACCTGAGGTATAAAGGAAGCACCGGAACACTGTGTTTTATTGCTGCTCGAAAAAGTGTTTTTTTGAATGGGAGAATTTTTTCACCATCACTGCTTGTACCTTCCGGAAAAAGGACAACATTGAGATTGCTTTCCAGCACATCAGAAACAGTTTCGAGGTCCTTTATAAGGCGACTTTTTTTCCTTCTTTCAACAAACAAACTTCCTCCCAGCATGGCAAGAGTTCCGAGAAAAACATCTTTTGCAACTTCAACTGAAGTAATAAATGACGCAGGGAAAAAAGAAGAAATCACCAGAATATCAATATAAGAAACATGATTGCTGACAATGAAATAAGATTTATTCTGAAACTGTGAAATATCAGCGCACTTTTTTACCCTGATACCAAGAAACTTCAGACCAATTTTTGAAAAGTAAGAACAGTTCAAACAGAGATTTTTTCGTCTGCTGGAACGCTTTGAAAAAATCGTAACAAAACAGGATACCATCATGTAAATAAAAATCAGGCATGTGAGAGAGATAAATTTCAGGAGAAATGTAATTATCTTCATCAGACATCGTATTTTTTTTCAATGGACTTTTTCAAGTTATTCATATCAAGCACAGTGAAGAAGTCCACACATTTGAAGGATTTGTCAAGCGCAGGCTCACCGCATACAACGGCACCAGCCTTTAGATAGAAATGCAAAAGCGGAGGAATCAATGACTTTGCAATAGAAGTAGATTGTTCATCAAGTTTCAATTGCCTTACGTATCCTGCAAACGAAGGTATCCTGAAATTTTTTGCTGGTTCCACCATAAACCCATCAGGTGCTTTAAAGTACTTCATCAGATAAAGATAAAGAAGCGCAACTTCTTTTTTGTCCATTGTTTTCACACTTGAACAACCGAAAAGGTACTTTGTGCCACTGAGTTTTATATATTCAACAAGCCCGCGCCATAATAAGCTGATAATAACGCCTGTTCTGTATTCCCTATCAACACACGCCCTTCCAAGTTCAAGTTTGATACCAGGAAGATTAAGGATATCGGTTATATTGAATTCCTGTGCTGAATAAAAACGTTTTGAAAAACTTGATAGATTGAGTCGGTATGTTCCTGCATACTTTTGTTTTTCTCTGTCAAAAATTACCAAATGATCACAAATAAAATCAAATTCGTCTATATCCTTTGCAATGATTGCTGTTCTATCGAGAAGTTCCTGATAGAAAACCTCGAACCTGAGTTTTAAAACCTGTTCAAGTTCCCTGGCGTTTTCAATTGTTTTAATAATAAAATTACCACGCTCTAACTCCATTTTGATTTTAGGCCTGAACCTGCCAAATTTCAATTTTGAAATATGCAAAAGTTTTGTTCTGTGGATATGCTTCACAATTTTTCCCACTCCCTTGATTTTCTTGATCGCGGTCCTGCTACCAGTGATTTTTCTTTTTATTGACTGCTTCATTTTTGTACGCATCAAATTCTGATTTTTCCTTTTACATTTTCAGTTGAACAATGATATTTTATCATAAAGAATGCCATTTTTTTCTATGGTATAATCAAAAAGGCATAAATTTTCAAAACTCACAATACCATGGACGGTATTTTTATTGGAATTGATGTCGGAACTCAGGGAACAAGAGTTGTTTGTGTTGATGAAAACGGAAATGTCCATGCTGCCTCTGAAGATATCTTTACCCATGACTCAACGGATATTCCTGAAGGATGGCATCAGCAGAATCCTGAACAATGGTGGAATTCAACAGTCCTCTGTTTAAGAAAAATCACATCCTGCGTTGAGATAAAAAAAATTCGTGCCATTTCCGTATCATCTACATCAGGTACATTGTGCTTTCTTGATAAAAATTATCAACCACTTATTCCTGCCATCATGTACAATGATAGACGCAGTGAAAAAGAAGCAACGCATCTAAATGAAAAACTCAGGCATCTAACAGACAAAATGGGTTATCAATTCAACTCATCGTATGGTTTAGCCAAAATCTTATGGGTCAAAAGTCATCTTCCTGAAATTTTTGAAAAGACAGTAAGAATCGTTCACGCAGCTGATTATATCACAGGTAAACTTTCAGGTAATTTCTGTGTGAGTGATTACACGAATGTTCTGAAAACTGGCTATGACCTTATTGAAGGGAAGTGGCCTGATGAGATTGAAAATGTTTTCGGGATACCTCTGACAAAATTACCAGAAGTCGTGGCGTCTGGTGCAGTAATAGGCATCATTAATCCAGAATGTTCTGACCAGACAGGTATCCCATCAGGTATCCCTATAGTTGCTGGAATGACTGATGGATGCGCGTCTCAGGTTTCCACAGGTACTGTTGTACCAGGACAATGGAACTCAACATTGGGAACGACCCTTGTCATAAAAGGGGTCACAAAACATATTCTGAAAGACCCTGCTGGAAGAATATACAATCACAGACATCCTGATGGGTACTGGTTACCAGGTGGCGCAAGCAATACAGGCGGTGACTGCCTTGCAAAAAAATTTGATAGAAAAAATTGGCAATATCTTGATGAAAAAGCTGCAGATATTGTTCCTACTGGAAAAATCTGCTGGCCACTTTCTGGAAAAGGAGAAAGATTTCCTTTTGTAAATTCTGAAGCGCAAGGATTCCAAGTTGAGAATTGTGACGAGGAAACTTTATATGCAGCCTATCTTGAAGGAGTTGGTTATATTGAAAAACTTGCTTATCAAACCATTGAAGAACTTGGAGCAATAATTACTGATAACATAAGGATTGCTGGTGGCGCCACCAGAAGTAAGATCTGGAACAAAATCAGAGCTTCTATACTTAATAAAACTCTGTTGCAACCAGAAAATCCATATGCGGCATACGGTGCAGCAATTCTTGCTGCATCCCGAACATATTATGATAATCTTCAGCAGGCATGTCACGCAATGGTGAAAATTGCCTGCGAGTATCCTGCCGACAAAATACTGGTTGAACAGTATCACAAGTTGTATCAAAGGTTTGTTGAAAAGTTAAAGGAAAAACATTACATCTGAAGGAGACAGATGTCCATATTCAAACCATGTGATATCAGGGGCACCTTTGGAATAGAGTTGACGGAACAGATTTCATACAAAATAGGAAGGGCTATTGGCACTTTATCCCAAGAAAAGCGCATTGTACTTGGGGGTGATTTGAGACCCAGCACGCAAATATTGAAACAAGCACTGATCAAAGGACTTGTCAATTCAGGTTGCAATGTTATTGACATTGGCATTGTTCCAACTCCCGTCTTTTATTTTGCGATAAAACATCTTTCAGCAGATGGAGGCGTTCAAATTACAGGTTCACATAATCCGCCGTCAGACAACGGTATGAAAGTTATGCTCGGGAAAAGCCCCATTACTCCTGAAGAAATAAAAAAAATTCAGTCACTCGTTGAATCAGAAACATTTTCTACCGGGAATGGAAAAATCTCTCATTGTAATGTTGTAAGTGATTATAAGAATTATATCAAGGGACTTTTCGAACCAGGATACCTTACCATTGCAGTTGATGCCGGTAATGGATGCTGGTGGAAAATCGCACCTGAAGTCCTGCAAGAAATGGGATATCGGGTGATAAAACTTTTTTGCGAACCCGACGGAACTTTTCCAAACAGAGCTCCTAACCCAGCAATTTATAAAAATCTAAAAGCCATCCAGAATCTGGTAAAAACTCACAAGGTTGATATGGCAGTTGCCTATGATGGAGACGGAGATAGAGCAATATTTATTGATGAAAATGGGAATATTGTAAAGACAGATATTGCCATAGTGATTTTTATTAAATTTTTGTTGCAGCGCAATAAAAATGGCGCAGTTGTGCATGATATCAAGTGCTCCCAAATTGTCAGGGATGAAATTGTAAAAAATGGTGGCATCCCGATTATGGAAAAATCAGGACATGCCTTTATTAAGTCAAAATTTCTAAAAACAAATGCCATTTTCGCAGGTGAAATTTCAGGACATTACTTTTTCAAAGACATTGGCGGAGACGATGGATTGTTTGCAACACTGATGATGGCAAAAATTGTTCAGGAAAAAGGACCTCTATCAAAACAGATCACCGAAATACCTGTTTATGCGACAAGCCCTGACATAAGAATTCCTGTTACAAACCCTGAAGAAATTCTTAACAAAATTGAAAAGCATTATCCAGCACAAATGGTTAATAAACTTGATGGAATAAGAATTCAATTTGAATACGGCTGGGCTCTGATAAGGAAATCAGTCACAGAACCAATGATCACCATGAGATTTGAAGGAAAAACCCCTGATGACCTTAAAAACATTAAAAGTGAAATTTTTTCGTTTATCCCTGAAAGTGCCAGGCTAACAGAGGCGGACAATGAATAAGAAATTATTGCTGTCCGTTATTACGCTGTTTTTTTACTCTGGACATTGCGGAGAAAATCAACCAGAGCAAATTGTGCAAAGGGCACAGAATCTGATAGTTAATACATTGGAAAAAAATCACCAGTGGCAAATGTATCAATCCTATGTAAATTATGTATCAGACATTCTTGATAAAACGAACGGAACAAATTGGTGGAACGACAAAAATGGGTATTTCAGATTGAATATCATTGACAGATGGCTTCGCAATCCAATTGATTGTATTGTAGAAGGGAACCAACTATCAAATACAATACACCAGCAGTGTCAACCAGGTATTAGAAACATTACTCAGGTGATTCAAACCTGCGCTGAACTTCTTGATATAAAACTTGAGACAAATTCTTGCCTGACGACAAAGGAAAAAAATCCAGTTGACTATGTCAACAGACAGATTGTCATTGTGGAAAAATATGTAAAAGACGCGTTCAGCGATTTTTCACAAAAAAAACTCACGCAGTTTATTGAAATCACACAGCGGCTTGCAGTAAGGGAAGTCGGCGATACCGTGGCTCACTCTCTTTCTGACAGACAAACAGGACTTGCGATGTGTTCAATGGCTGACAGAGTAAAAATGGATTCATTGATTGCTGGAGCAATCGCGCTATGCGAGATATTTGAAAGTTCTCAATTTGAATCCCTGAAACAATTAAAACCCGGTGAATACAAAAAGGTTCTTGTTGGAAGTAAAAAAAATGACACCTATGATATTGACAAACTGAAAGGAATTTCCTGTATCATTGACCCTGGTGGACATGACACCTATATTGGTGGAACCACAGGTCCTGATAAACCAGTACTTGTTATCATTGATTTTGATGGAAATGACAGATATATAGCAAAAGATGGATTTGCTCAGGGGTCAGGATTTTTTGGAATCTGTATTTTGTACGATAGAACAGGAAATGATACCTATGAAGGCACTGATGTCTGCCAGGGCACAGCCCTTATGGGCATTGGTATCCTTGTTGATGATGAGGGAAATGATTGTTATGTGGCAGATAGACGGGGACAGGGAAGCGCTACCTGTGGCATTGGAATTCTCATTGACAGAAACGGAAATGACCAGTATAAAGTGAATCTTTTCGGACAGGGATATGGCGGCATGCTTGGAATTGGAATATTGGAAGATTCAAGAGGTAATGATTGTTATATCGCTGGTGGAAAATACGATGAACCATATCAGGAACCACCCCATTACTATAAACACGCATGGTCTCAGGGTTGTGGTTCTGGATTCAGGGGAATTTCAAATGGTGGGTTTGGCATCATGCTTGATGGTGGTGGAGACGATTTGTACCAGGCAGATTATTTCTCAACAGGTGGATACTGGTTCGCAGCAGGCATTGCCAGAGATTTTGGAGGAAATGATATCAGAAAACCATTGACAAACAGTTTTACAAGATATGGATTTGGATACGCCTGCCATTATGCGATAGGCCTTCTTTACGATGATACTGGAAATGATACATATATTGGAACACTCGGAATTCAGGCATTTGGCTGGGACATTGGTACAGCATGTGTTGTGGATTTTGCAGGAGATGACCACTATATTGCGACAATCAGCGGTCAGGGGTTTGCCTGTCAGGGTTCATGGGCTATACTTATTGATGGAAATGGTTCTGATATGTATGATGGCGATAATGAAAATAGAGTTCAGGGTATCCCGGGACCACTTGAATACCATCCCAAAAATCTTGTTGGTGGGAACTTCAGTTTTTTGATTGACCTTGGCAGTGGCTCTGATGGTTTTTCCTGCAAAAAACGTTCTGCTGCCATCAATAACAGAAGCACAGAAAACGGTGCAGGATACCTTATGGATATTGACTGATGGAGTTAATTTCTAAAGTTCTTATGTGGTTGTTTTTGACCCCAATTTTGCTTCTTGCACTATTGGTTGTCATCCTCATCTTCTTTTTTCTTCTGTCTCTGATTTTTTTCAGAAGAAGAAAGCATTTTATGGTAATCAAATGGGAACGATCCAGTAGTTCAGAATCTGCTAAAAACTCCAGAAAAGTTCTTGACGCTGAATGGTCAGAGCACAAAGATTGACAGCGCAGTCAATAACAGGTATAAAAATACTGAATACAAAAAGGAGGTGAGAACAATGCCTTCTAGAAAACTTAAGGAATTTCTTGACAGAAACAACATCAAATATGTGAGTATTCAACATTCACCCGCCTACACTGCTCAGGAAATCGCAGCAGCAGCTCATGTACACGGCAAGCAACTGGCAAAAACAGTAGTCATCAACAAAGATGGCAATCTTGCCCTGGCAGTACTGCCTGCGAATTATCACGTGGATGTTGAGATATTAAGAAAGGCAACAGGAGCACATTCTCTCACGATCGCCACTGAACAGGAATTCAAAGACGCTTTTCCTGAATGCGAAATCGGAGCAATGCCACCTTTCGGAAATCTCTATGGAATGGAGACATATGTTGAGGATTCTCTTTCAGAAAATAAAGAAATTGTTTTCAATGCTGGTTCACACACAGAACTGATTCGCATTTCGTACCAGGACTTTATCAATTTGGTAAAGCCAAAAGTATTGAGTTTTATCAAATAATGTGAAAGTGTAATAAAATATCGATGAAATTAAAAAACTGGTGTCTTCTTGTAAGCGCGGGACTTTTGATCCTTATTCTATTTCTCAGAGTGCATATTGGCGGCATAGAATGTGGAAATGGTGCAAAATATGTCTGGCAGATACAAATATTATCTAAATTTCTTTCTCTATATATAAAAATGAATAACAAATACCCACAATCATTTAAAGATTTTGTTCCCGAACAATCCATGACAATGTTACCTGATATCGATCAATTTTGCTATCTCTATCCAGAAAAAGGAAAAATCAAAAAAGGAACAGTTCTTATTTATATGAAAAAACCATCGTGGCACTTCCATACGCTTTCATTTGGACAATTACGAATCCCCTGTGTTTTGATGAATAACGATGAAATAACAGTGTCTTTCCTTGAAGCCCCAAGAAATAGATATAATGGCAAATTGAGAAAAATATTTTTCTGGTATTTTCTTTTTTATCCGTTTACAGGACCAGAAGACATTACACCAGCAGAGGTACAACAACTTGCAAGAAACAAAATGATAAAGTAATATCAATAAAAACCAGGAGGATGCCATGAAAAAATTGTTAGTAATTTTTGTAACATTGCTCATTGTATACCAAGGATATTCCCAGGAATTGAGAATGCCACAGCAGTTGCAGCGCATGCAGAAAGACAGGGAAAACGATATTTTGGTCAGAATGATTAATGAACTTGAGATCACAGATGAGCAAATGCCACAATTTATTTCACAATTCAGGGAAATGGCTGAACTTGTTAGGAAACAAAGAGAATCCAGAGAAAAAATTGTTGCAGAACTTAGAAAAATGCTGGACACACAGGTATCAATAAAAAACATTGATGAAAAAACTGCGGAACTTGAAAAAATCAATCAAACAAATTTCGAAAATCTGCAAAAACTGAAAAAGGACATGCTGAAAATCCTCATACCAGAACAACAGATAAAGTTGCTGATGATTTTTGAGGATATTGTTGAAGCATTGTCAAATACAGTGAGAATCCCGCCTGCGCCAATGGTACAGGAACTCGCTCCTGCAATGCAAAGAAGTCCTCAGCCATTACCTGGGCAAGTTCCTATTCCACCAGGAAAGATTGACAGAAAATAGTTTTATTGAGGAACTCCTTCTGGTTGTTTCCACTTCCAATTTGGTTTATATGAAATCTTCAAATATGGCGTATTGACAAGTTTTCCTGATTGTGACTTTGAAATTAAAAGAGCATCAAGCGCACCACTTGTGAGAACCGTTCGTTCCACAGGCCAGGCAGGTTTACCAGTGATAATCATATTTTCAATTCCCTGCATCTGATTGGCAAAATGCATGAGAGTTGAAAGATTATCGTCAAGCTTGAACAAACTTGAATCCGTCTTTCCATCTTCATATTTCCATGCTGCTGTCCACTGAGATGCGAAGTTATTCAATGTGAAAAGGCATGCCCGCAATCCATCATTGTAGTTGATCACAAAAAGCACTGGTTCTTTGACCATATCTTTCAAGGTTTTCCCTTCAGGAATTTTTCTAACCATACAGGTAGCCATGTTCAGGAGACTTTCGTCATATAGTTTTCCTGATGCCCTCCATACGTCCTGTCCTGTCAGGCACTGGACTGATTTGATTCCTGTTTCTCCACCCTTTCTCTGCTCTGCAAGACACTGTATCATCTCGAGCCCATGGAATCCATAACCATCAAGGGTATGATATGAAATACCGACAATTTCTTTCAGTTTTGAATGTGTATCAACATCAGATGGTGGATATCTCCATGAAACAGGCACAGACGAACCTGCCATCAGTGGTATTTTCATCTTTTTTGCAGTGCTGTAGATCCATATGATGTCCTGCCAGTTATCAGCGATATGTTTATCAATAAAAACAGGAACAACTCTGTGAGTTTTTTGAAACACCTTTACTACGTCTTCAAACAATCTTCGTTTCGGATACATCACCTGACCTGTGGGCGAAACAGGATAATCGCACCACTCTGTAGAAATAATCACTCCGTCAACCGCAAGAGTATCTTTTCCCAGGGTGAGCACTTCCTCCACACTGTCACATACCTTAAAACCAAATTCTTCTGCATATGCCATACTTAAATCTTTGCTGGAAGGTTTATCTCTAAAAACAGAAACAAGTTTCAATTGGGACTTTTGCCCTTTTCCATCAAGAGAGTATGTCTTAAGGATTCTTGTAAGAAGAACATCTGGATGTGAATACTTGAACCAGTCAGCGACAATTGCGGCAACAGCTTTTTCCTGTTGATTAACATCCTGACAGAATGCAATACTTGCACAAATTAATCCAAAAACAAAAAATTTAAAAATTCTCATATTGCATCCTTACAAAGAAAAAGTAATGTTATAATAAATAATATCATAAAATCGTGAAAGGAGGAACACATGGAAAAACTTGATGTAACGATTGTTGGTGGCGGAATGATAACAAATGACCTTCTTCTGCCTGCAATTTATCATCTCCAAAGGACAGGAATCGTCAGAAACATTCAGATTTGTGCATTAAACAGCGCTCCTCTGAAATATTTAAGGGACAATCCAGAATTACAACAGGCATTTCCCGGGCAATCATTTACGGCATATCCTGATTTTTTAGAACCAGAACAGAACAATTACCCGGAACTGTATAAGGAAGTCATCTCAAAAATGAAGCCAAGACAGGTTGTGGTTGTTGCAATGCCTGATAATCTTCATTACCAGGTTATCATCGAAGCATTAAGAAACAATCAGCATGTGCTCTGTGTAAAACCTCTTGTTTTACAGTACAAACAAGCCGCTGAAATCGAAAGCATTGTCAAAGAAAAAGGTCTTTTTGTAGGAGTTGAATATCACAAACGATTCGATAGAAGGTCTCTTGTGGCAAGAAGAGCATATCGACTTGGACAGTTTGGGGAATTTGTAATGGGCGACGCAAAACTTATTGAACCATACTATTATAGACACTCAAATTTTCAGAACTGGTTTACTGTTGATAGGACAGACCCTTTTGTGTACATTGGCTGCCACTATGTTGACCTTGTTTACTTTATTACTAACTTGAAGCCAGTGGAGGTTTCTGTTGAAGGCGTAAAGGGGAAATTTCCAAATGGAAATATCGGGTACATGTGGTCTGATGCAAGGGTGAGATTTGAAAATGGCGCAATACTTTCTGTAACTAATGGTCTTGGATACCCTGATGCTGGTGCTGGAAGTAATGACCAGGGACTTTTGATGTATTGCGAGGGGAAGGACAAAACAGGCATGATCAAACATGATGACCAGTACCGAGGAGTTGCATATTGTTATCTTGACAATATAGGTCCTGGTGGTTCTGCTTATAACTATGTAAGCCCTGACTTTTTCAGATTTGTACCATGGGAAGGAGAGGGATATAAGCCAGTTGGATATGGTCCTGATTCTGTTTCAGCAATCATTGGAGCAATCAAGCAAATCGAGGATATTGCTGGCGATGATCTCAAGAAGCGCCGGAAGATGATAGAAGAAATTGATAACAAGGGTATCATCGCAACACCTGCAAATAGTTTCATCAATGAACTTGTGGTTGAAGCAGGAAGAATGTCAATACTTAATGATGGAAGGCCTGTAAAAATACTATATAAGCCAGAGCCACATGTTGAATTCAGGTGACATCATCAATAAAGTTTTTCTGGGAGTGTACCCGGTTTTCTTTTTTCCCCTGGCCTGAAGTCAGGAACATTTATGGGGATACTATCTTTTTCTATTGACATTCCTGCAAGAATTGCTGGTGCTGCTGTCTCCGCTGCTCTGTAAACATCCATTTCAACCGGCCTGTCATAAATAATTGCCTCAACCATGTTCGCAACAGGATAAAAGTCAAGTCCACCATGACCAGTTTCTGCAGCCACAGAAGGACTTTCCCAGTAGTTTGAGTAATTCCATTCCAATTCTGCTGCATCTGACATAAAGTGGTCTGAAAGCCACATTCTTCCTTTTTCAGATTTTGTGCGCGGCTGTTCCACCCAGCCCTTCGTACCAATCACACGGTTACAGTGTTCGCTACCAGTAAGTGTTTCTATTACAAAACCCGCCATGAGCCGTAATATAGTATCCTTTTCTGTGTGCATTAAAGACACTTCAATATCTGCTTGAGGAAACCATTCATACCTGTATCCTGGTGATTTTGTAGCCATCCCCACGACCTTCACCACCCTGTCATCAAGAATATGCAATAGCGGACTCAGTTCGTGTGGTAGATAAAATATCGGATGCTTCAAATTCCAGAATCTTGTTTTCATAAGTTTGCCTTGATAATTTTTCGCCTGACTGATAGAAACCTTTTCTCCTGTTTCGGCATCCATCCAGTATCTATCTGGTCCCATTCCATGAAGGTATTGCCCTTCGCAATACAAAATTTTTCCAAGTAATCCTTTTTCAATCATCTTTTTCCATGCTTTCACGAAAGCCGCATATCTCAACTGCTCTGCCATCTGAAATTTCAATCCTGTTTTTTCAACTGTAATAACAACTTTCCAGCAACCTTCCATCGTAAGAGACAGAGGCACCTCACATAATACGTGTTTTCCTGCCTCAAGACATTCACATACGATATCAGGATTTTGCTCTGGCGCGACAAATACACTCACTGCATCAATTAAAGATTCCTTCAACATTTTCCTGTGATCTGTATAGATGGCAATATCAGGATCTTTCAATATTTCTTTTGTTTTGTGGGCAAGTGTCTCTATTCTGTCGCACACTGCAACTACAGTGCTATTGGGAACAAGATGGTGATAAATATGGGCAAGTCCTCTTGCCCTGTGCCCGAGTCCTATAAGACCCCATCTTACTTTTTTCTCTCTCATTTCAACCCCTTTCACAGTAGAATTTTTCAATAAATTCTTTTTCAGGAAGTGTTGTTGAATAATGTCCTCTGTATTCAATAATTCTTTTTGCATCTTCGCGATCGCCAATGTAGATAAATTTATCTTCTGCCTGAAATCCGAATGTTTGAAATATTCTCTTATACCACGAAAGTTTTGAATTGAGGTCTCTCACCATAACTCGCCACATGTGAGCATAAGAATAGTAGTTGTTTTCAAGCCATAGTGGGTCAATCTCTTTTTGCGAAAGCGGAACAAAAACAATGTACCTGTTTTCTTTCAAGCATTTCCAGAATGAGTATGAACTTAACAGTTCACCGTCATGCATAAATAAATACCCCATATCAATATCAACAAGAATCCACCTGGATATATCAGGGAAAAATACCTCAACCAGAACATGCCCGTTGTTATAGGTATTCCAGTTCTCAAGAGTTAGAGCACTTACAAGTCGTGATTCAATTCCTGCGTCTGAAAGAACCTCTTTTGTCAGCGCAGAAATATCACCGCAGGCAAGCGAAATCCAGTACCTTGAGAGAAGTAATGTTTTCCTCTGTTCCAATGTTGTTGACTGGTCTCTGTTTCCATGTATCTGCATCAACGAAATTGCTTTCAATATCGGTATCACTGAATACCTGTTTTTTATTATAATAAGATTTCTCACACTTTTTGTAATCACTGAAAATCTGTAAAGTCCTTCATTGGTTAATCTATAAACACTACCCATAAATTCAACATCTATATCTCCTATCACAATAAGGGGTAATTTTTCAATCTTTTCTCCTTTGCCCTTTTCTCCTCTAATTGCCTGAGGCCCTGCGTCTGACTCATAGCAAACTTCAGGCACACATATTTCATTTTCGTACCATTTCCACCATTTCTTTGCATCATCTTCAGAAATGTTAAAATCTTTTTTATACCTTTGCAGGGCTTGTTTCCAGCCAATTTTGTTAACAAGATTAATAAATCCAAGTTTGATTTCAAAAAATTCTCTTGACTTCATTTTTCCCCCTTTTGATAAGTAATTTTCCTGCAATTTAATGGAAAAAGTATTTCTCCTGTTGTCTGTAATTTAACCCCGCCTGTGATTTTCATACCATCCCATGTTTCAGGCAATGCAATTCCAGTTTCTGCATCTGTTCTTGCGCTGGAAAATTCCACACAGGTATCATTCAATTGATACTTCAGTTTCATGCTACCTCTCTTATTCCACCAGGAAAAAAACCTTCTATGATTCATTATCGGGATACCGCTTGATTTTGCATGAATAATTGATTGCTTGAGAACTTCCTGAGTGGATGGTTGTTTTACAAGATAATAGGGATGGAAAATAGGGTTGAATGGTTGATAATAAACGTCTTTGTTGATATCAAGCCAGGCAATGATTTTTTTTAAGTACACTGGAGGTGTTAGTGGCAATAGCCCACTTTTATTAAATAGACACACATCATCTGAAACAAAAATTTGAAGTTCCTGAACTGAAGATTTTCCTGAATTGGTATAAAGATAATAAGGCAGTCCATAACTGATCCCTGGATACCAGTAAAGTAGATTTGAAGAAAACAAAAATCCTGCCTTTTCCATAATTTTTATTTGCTTGTCCCAGCCAGTCCATATTAAACTGTGTCCCCTGCATGAATCAACTTTTATTTTCTTCGAAAGAAACATTTTTTTTGCTTTCACAAGATGCTGCAACATCTCTTCAGAAGAAGGTGATGGCCCCGCATAATAATGAAGCTCAAAATCAATACCTTTTTGTTTCCATTGGGATAACTCTTTTTCTGAAAACAAACCGATATCATCAACCATTGTATACTGTGTATACTCAGCACCTGAATTAACAATAAGTTCCCATGCCTTCTCAAGATTATGTTTTTCAAGGTTATCACTGTCTCCGCTCAAAAGAAACACTGTGGTGTCAGGATATGGATAATACCATATTCGTGGTACTGGATTTTTCCCTGCCAGCAGTGTTCTAATAAGTTTTAGAAGAAGTATTTCATGAAAATATCCCTGCGGAATTTCGCACAACTGCCGCAAAATCAAATAATCGGCCAGATGAGTCGCCCGTGAAATACCAGTTCGAAACTGCCTGGAAAGTCTGCCTTCTTCTGTAAAAAATTCCCATCCCTGCAGAAGAAGTAATAACGTACTGATGAAATCGTAAAAAAACATGGCAATTGCCCCACTTCCCATTTTCCGCCACGAAATTGCAGGGTATCCTGTTGTATAGTTTTCACCTGAAGACGAAAAATCTAAAGCAAACAACCCGATTGTTTCACCGTGTTTCTGTTTTACTAATGAAACAGGAGGAAAAACCTGAAGAAATGTTACCGGTAAATGCCCCTCAATTTGCATCAAAGGGAAATGATAGGTATACATGAGCTCGTTTCCAAAAACATTGAGCAAATCTTTTTCTGGCTGAAGAAAAATAACATTTTTCCCATTTTTTACTAAGTATCTTATTTCATCAGATGAGACCTGATTATAATTGCAAACAAAGACCATATCTGCATCTTCACTGGTGGTCTGGTTAAAGATAATTCCAAGCCTTTTGATAACATCTTTCGCAAATTGTTTTCTCCAACCAATTCCTGTTAGCGCAATATTCAAAAATATCTCCAGTAAAATTTTAATTTTTCACACCATATGCCTGAAATGTTATACTATTTTATTCGCTGGTAATCAAGATTCTAAACTGATTAGAAAAATGGGAGCAAAAAATGAGATTGACAAATGGTATTCTATGCCTCGAAACAGGGCTGAAAAAAGGTGTTGATATTGTCATCAAAAATGAAAAAATATCTCTTGAAAAACCTCTGAATAAAAAGATGGATGAACAAATTATTGACTTAAAAGGAAAATATGTGTTTCCTGGTTTCATTGAATTGCATACGCATGGCGCCGGGCTTTTTTCTTTTTATGCTGGTAGATACAATGTAAAAAAACAACGGTTTGAACAATCCAGCGAAATATATCAGGAAGGTTTGAAACAATGGGCAAACCTTCGTGTATCAACAGGAGCAACTCGACTTTATGCTTCAACTGCGGCAATCCCGCTTGAGAAAATTAAATTTGCCCTCAGAGAACTTGAAAAATTCATCAAACAAAATCGAGACACATGGGAAGGAAAATTTTATGCAGGTGCCATGATTGAAGGAACGTTTATTAATCGTGCAAATCAGGGAGCAATGAATCCAGAATATGTATATGAACCTGAAAAATCTATTTTTGATGACATTAATGAAACAGGTCTCGCAAGATTGGTTAATGTCCCACCTGACCACGGCAAAAAATCTGTCAAACTTATTGAATACCTTGTTTCAAAAGGCATTTCAGTGGGCGCAGGTCATACATCTGCAACATGTGAGCAATTCAAAGAAGCAGTGTCTGCTGGACTGAAATATTTTATTCACTTTCTCAATGGTCCAACCGGTAATCTCTACAAAAGTTTTTATGGCGGAGGTGCTCTTGAAGCAGCGTTAACCCTTGATATCATGCTTGAACTCATTGTTGATGGATATCATGTTGCTCCGTGGTACATCAGAGAAGTTTTCGCAAGAAAAGAACCGTCAGATATTATGGCAATCACAGATGCTGTTTTTGTAAGCCAGACAAAGGGAATTAAACAGTTTGAATGTGATGGAATTGGTGGCACTGTAGACAGCAAACACAGATATGTCTATGTCACAAAAACAGGGCCCACAACACTTTATGGAAGTATGGCAACAATTGATAGGGTTTTTTCAAATCTGCTATCCTATCTTACAAGACAAATGCCAGGAATCTGGCACACAAATCATCCAGCAATGGATTTTGAAAAGGCGCTCTGCATCACTTCATCCTGCTGTTCAACAAATATCGTCCGTATGATTAAGAAAAATCATGGAGATGACCTGAACACAGGAGAATTGAAAGACGGAAAATTTGCTGACCTTGTTATTGCAGAAATAAAAGGAAAACCAGGCAATTACGCATTAAAAATTGATTCTGTTTTCGTCAGAGGCCAGAAAATTATTTAAATTGCAACAAGGAGAAATCATGGAAGATATTAAGATTGCTGCCATCTCAATGATCAGCAAACCTGCAAGTCCAGAACAAAATATAGATAGACATGTCAAATGGATAGAAAAGGCAACAAAATATGATGTTGACTGGTGTCTTTTTCCTGAAATGAGTGTTACTGGTTTTTGTTTTGACAGGAATTTTTTTCAGGCAAGCGAACCATTTAATGGTCCCTCAACCCAAAAAATGATAGAAGTCGCAAAATCATTTAATATCACAATCGGATTTGGGATTGCGGAAAAAGACCAATCAGACCTTCTCAGAAACACCTATGTCTTTGTTTCGCCTGAAGGACTGCTGGGAAGGTATAGGAAAACCCATATCCCGCCACTTGAATATACCATTGAAACATCAGGTAATGAGTTTACAGTGATTAAAACCAGGAAGGCAATGGTTGGTGTAAATATATGCTTTGATAATTGGTTCTGTGAATCAGGAAGATTGTCCTATCTCAATGGCGCAGAAATCATTGTCGCGCCATTTTACATGTGCTGGGAAACTGATATTAAAACAGATCCACAAAAATCTTATTATGCCTGGAGAGAACTTGCGATGATCAATTTCAGGGCAGTTGCGTGGCAAAACGGTGTGTATCACATTACGATTAACTCCTGTGGCGGAATAAGCGAAAAGGGAGTTGAATACTACGGCCCGCCACTGGTCATCATTATTAATCCGTTTGGAGAAATAGAAGCAGAAACCCCTGCAGGTCAGACAGACGAACAGATGGTCGTTCACACTCTTAAAGCAGAAACCCTTGTCAAGAGAAGGTCAGATGAACTGTTTCACCCAAGATACAGAAGACCATCAATTTATAGAAAGATCACTGAGTGAAACTATTGACATATTGCCAGATGTGTTGAAAATAATTGAAAAAGGAGAATATCATGCCAGGAAAAAAATTTTGTCTCACTGGTACACTTTCAATTTTACTTTTCTCAATATGCGTCTTTTCAGCAACCATTGAAATTGCACCATTGAACCCTGACTTTGTAAAATATTCTCAATCAAACCAGCAATCGCAATTAGAAATACCTGCTCCTTTCTCTTTACCTGCTGCGCTATATTCTTCAGCGCCTTCTTCATTTGACCTGCGCTCATATAAAAGGGTAAGCCCTGTGAAAGACCAGGGTACTGCTGGAAGTTGCTGGGCTTTTGCCACTTACTCATCATTGGAGTCATATCTTCTTTCCAATAATGAATCATGGGATTTTTCAGAAAACCACATGAAAAATGCTTTGAGTTCTTCCTATGCAGAAGGTTTTGATAGAAAAGCATCTGATGGTGGAAATCAGTTTATTTCAACTGCATATCTGGTAAGATGGTCTGGCCCAATTCCAGAACTACTTGACCCGTATAATGCAAGTTCCACTTCTTCGCCAGAAAATCTACAACCAGTAAAGCATGTCCAGGAAGTTGTATTTATTCCTGACAGAAAAAGTGCCACAGGCAATGATGCTATCAAACAAGCGGTGATGAAGTATGGAGCAATATACACAACAATGTATTACAACAACGCATACCTTGCGAAGGGTAAAAATTACTATTACAATGGCTATGCCACATCAAATCATGCTGTTTCAATTGTTGGGTGGATTGATAATTATAGCAGGACCAATTTTTATGGAAGCGCTTCAGGAATACCACCTGGCGACGGTGCTTTTATTGTAAAAAATAGCTGGGGCTCTTTGTGGGGAGAATCAGGATATTTTTATATTTCATATTATGATTCAAATATTGGTAAAAACTGTGTGGTGTTCAATAATGCAGAACCTGTTAACAATTACAATTCAATATATCAATACGACCCTCTTGGTTGGGTCACATCTGTAGGTTATGGAAATGATACAGCACATTTTGCCAACATATACAAAGGGCAAGCATCAGAACTTATTGAAGCAGTTGGATTTTACACCCCTGTCACACACAGCCAGTATGAGATAAAAATCTACAAGAATGTTTCGTTTTCCCCTATTGATGGAATTTGCGCCACAGTGGAAAGTGGAACAATTGAAGACCCTGGATACCACACAATAAAGTTAGCAACCGGCGTGCCTGTGATAAAGGATGAAAAGTTCTCTGCTATTGTAAGATTGAAAACACCTGGCCACAATTATCCCATCCCTGTGGAAATGCCAATTTCAGGATATAGCAGCAAAGCCACTGCCCTGCCAGGACAGAGTTTTGTCAGCAAAGACGGTATCAACTGGTCAGACATTACGATGTCAATACCTGGTACAAATGTATGCATCAAAGTATATGGAACTGGTTCAGGCCTGGAATTAACAAGCCCCAATAGCGGCGAAATATGGGAGCAGGGTAGTAGACAAACCATCAGATGGAATTATAGCAGCTCTTTAAGTGGCAATGTAAAACTTGAACTGATGAAAAATGAAAGGGTTGTTTCTATTATTGCTTCTGGCATATCAATTGGAACCGGCGGTACCGGCTTTTACAACTGGAAAATTCCTACAACGATCAGTACTGGAGACGACTATAAAATTCGCATCACAAGTATTTCAAATCCCGTTATTACAGATACATCTGACGCGACATTTTCAATTATTGCCGGGAAAATCACAGTAAGTCATCCTGGTTCAGGAATAAAGTTTTCAAAAGGAACCAGCCAGATTATTCAGTGGACTGCTTCTGGCAATACAGGTAGTTATATAAAGGTTGAATTATTGAAATCAAATAACTTTGTCAGCACCATTGCATCTTCAGCGTCTGCAGGAATAAATGGCAGAGGCTCATATGTATGGTATATCCCATCAACCATTGCAGCTGGAGACGATTATTCAATAAGGGTATCAAGCAAAATAAACTCAAGTATTTTCGGAATCAGCGAACCATTTACTATTACTGGTCCTTCAGTTACAGTCACAAGTCCCAATGGTGGTGAGATCTGGTATTCAGGAACAACCCAAAAAATTACCTGGATATATTCTGGATCATCCCCGACTTATTTCAAAATTGAGTGCATGAAGGATTATACAGCAACGACAATCGGTCATGTGTATTGCAGTGGAAATTCAGGAAGTTTCCTGTGGTATATTCCTTCATCGTGGCAGGCATCCCAAGGTTACAAAATCAGATTAACTTCAATATCTGATGCATCTATAACAGATACAAGCGATGATGATTTCACAATTTCTGCTGGCTCAATCAAACTGGTCTCTCCATCTGGTGGAGAGATATGGAGAAAGGGTGAAACAAAAAATATTGTCTGGACATACCAGGGAAATCCTGGCAATTTTGTAAGAATTGAACTTTTTAAAGGAACATGTTTTACTGGTTTAATAGCAACAAAAACTATTGGTTCCTCAGGTACAGGATACCTGTCATGGAAAATCCCTTCAACATTAAAAGATGGCTCTGACTATAAAATAAAAATCATATCTACTTCAAACAACAAAATTTCAAGTGAAAGCGAGAATTTTTCAATCACTACCGGAGGTGCTGGAAACTCATTTTTCTTGAATAGTTCAAGGTTTGATGAAACCGAAGACAGTTATTACAAATAAAGGAGGATGCTCATGTTTTATGATATTTCTCTTATAAGAAAAGGGAAAACTGGAAGATTTTCATCCTGGGATAAATCAGGAAGAAACCAGGACTACTGGATTATTCCTGAAAAAAGTTCAAAAGTTCTTGCTGATATTAAAGGACCAGGGAAAATCACTCATATATGGATGACACAAAGTAAGCACTATCGCGAGTGTCTTTTGAAAATTACCTGGGATGATGCAGCGTATCATTCAGTGCTTGTTCCACTTGGTGATTTTTTCTGTCTTGGTCATGGTATCGTGAACTCTTTTCAATCAATTTTTTTCACTGCCTCAACGCGCAACAAAGGTACATTCGGTGGCGGCTGTGCGCTAAACTCGTATCTACCAATGCCTTTCAAAAAACGAGCAGTTGTGGAACTTATCAATGAAAGTAATGAGGCCCACTTACAGTATTTTTACATTGACTATGAAATCTATGACGAGCCAGAGCCACACGCAGGTTATCTACACGCTGAATTCAGAAGGGCAAATCCTTTTGGAGGCTGGGGACACGAAATTATTGTCAATACACCAGAGGCAAATGCTGTCAACAAAGAAAAAATCGCCTGGAACAATAACTACGTCATACTTGAAACAAAAGGCACTGGCCATTACATTGGATGCAATATCAGCGTGACAAACTTTCAGGGAACATGGTGGGGCGAAGGAGATGATATGATATGGGTGGATGGATACAAGTGGCCACCTGATTTGCACGGAACAGGAAGCGAGGACTATTTCAATCAGGCATGGGGCATGCAGAAAAATGCCTTTTTAAGAAATGGTTCTTCAATTCATGAAGAAGACACCTGCGGGTATCAGACATCGTACATTTTTCATGTCGAAAATCCAGTAAGATTTCAAAAAGAAATCAAGGTAACAATTGAACATGGACATGCCAATCATCTTGCCAATGAGTATTCTTCAGTCGCTTACTGGTATGCAGCCGTACCAACAAGGATTCAAAATCCACCACCAGTAGAAAAGAGATTGCCTGTCATGAAAGACCACCTTGCCAGATGGATTCATGACCCTTCAAAACAAATCACTCCTTTTAAGGTAAAAACGACAGATGAAATGAAAAAATTAAAGAAACAATGGGAGAAAAAACATGGAAAAAAATAATTTCAATATCCTTTTGATATCAGCAAGCCCGAGAAAAAACAAAAGTCAAACATTTGCTCTTGCAAATCAGGTACTGGCTGGATGCAGTCCAGAAACATCAGAGGTCATTCATCTGTGCGATTATAAAATTGAATTTTGCAGGCATTGTGAAAAATGTCATAAAAAAATACTGGATTGCCCGATAAAGGATGATGTAAAGTGGATCTTGCAGAAAATGCTGGATGCTGATGGAATCATTCTTGCTAGTCCAAACTATATCAATCAGGTGACAGGCGCAATGAAAACATTGTTTGACCGTTCAAGTCATTTTATTCACTGCAAGAAATTGCTTGATAAGTATGTGGCAGGAGTCATTTCGTCAGGTAGTGGCAGGGACAAACCAGTGATTGACTATTTGAGACATTACGCATTTACCTGTGGTGCTCAGTTTGTTGGTGCGGTTTCTTCCAGTGTCCCGATCAGTGAAGAAAAAAAGAAACAGGCATTCAAACTTGGAGTAAAACTTGCCTCTGCAATCAAAAATAGAAAAATTTTCCCAGCCCAGGTGAAAATCATCCAGCAAGGGAAAGAGTATTTCAAAAATCGAATCATTGCAAGGAAACATGAGTGGCAGGGAGAATATGATTACTGGAAAGAGAAAAAGTGGCTCTGAAAAATTAAGCATGAAATATCAAAGAACCATGCTTGTCCTTAATGGTCAATACGTTAAAAAACTTGATTATAAAAAACTACCGGTACTGAAGCCGTCTAGACACATCATATTGAGCGATGAGCATCCTGAATGGAAATTTCAACTTCACAATTACCTGATTTTTCACGAAAACAAATTCTGGTGTATGTGGAGTTTTGGACCAGAAGAAGAAGCACGCATAGGACAATCAGTTCTTTATTCAACCAGTTTGGACGGAATTTCATGGGAGAAACCACAACTTCTCGCTCAACCAAAGGATAATGGTTACGGATATATCGCAAGGGGTTTCTGGCGGTATAAGAGTGAGTTTCTTGCGCTTTGTGCTTACTTTACAGGACCAGGCGCTTTTGGCAAAGGGAAAAAACTTACACTTCACGCGTACAGGTGGGAAAATAAAAAATGGAAATTTCTGGAAGTTGTATTCCATGATGCCATCAACAATTTTCCTCCGCAATTGCTTCCTGATGGGAACTGGATGATGACAAGAAGGGATGTTTTGATGAATGTATCTGTTCTTATTGGAGGACAACAGTCCCTTGATCAATGGAACAACTACCCAGTTGTAAAACAGAAAAACAGGTTCAATTTTTTACCTGACGAACCATTCTGGTGGATTTTAGAAGACGGAAACATTACAATGTTTTTGAGAGATAACAGTGGCAAAAGGCAAATTTTCAGATGTTTCTCAAACAATGGCAGAAAATGGACAAACCCGGTGAAAACAAATTTTCCGAACGCAACAAGCAAATTTTTTGGCCTTACCACAAGCCGAAAATTCAGGGTATTTATTTCAAACGCAAATAGAAATATGAATGTTTTAAGACGCGAAATGCACTTATCTATTTCAAATGATGGAAGGGTTTTTACTGGCATCGCAAGAATTGATATCCCAACAGATGGAAAAGCAACACTTCAGTATCCCCATGCAATGGAATACAACAACAATTTACTGATTGCCTTTTCAAGAAACAAGAGAATTATTGAATTGCTAACCATTCCACTCGAAAGGATTGAAAAATTGTTCAACCTTTAGAAAACCCGCTGGAGGCAAAATGAAAAAAATGATTTTGATGCTCTATGCAATGGCAGTTTTATTATATGCTCAGTCAGAAACGATATTGTTTAAACAGGAAGTATTTCCATTCACGAACCCAGGATTTGAGCAACTTTCAACTGGCTGGAATATCAGACCAACTGAAAAAAAACAGCCACCTCCAGACGTAATCTATTCCTTTGAAAATGTTGCCTATGAAGGTCAGTATTCATTTGCCATTACTTTGAACAAAAGGACATATACTTATGTACCCCGTTCATTCCAGGTTGAAAAAGGGAAAAAGTATTACATCAGCACAAAAATCAAAACCACCGGCCAGATTACAGGAACGTTCAGGGTTGTATATGGCGCAATCGGAGAACCATACGCAAACAGAGTTGGTCCTGATTCTGACTGGACAACAGCAGGTGTCACTTTTGTTGGAGGAAGACACAGTCGTGGGTTTGGCGAACCAAAAAATCCTGACCCGGCCATTTCATACTGCGAACTGCGTCTTGAAGCAAATGGTATTGGAACAGTATATTTTGACGATATCAAGGTTTATGAATTGAAAGAATATGGAGAATATGTCAGGTTCAAATTGCTTCAACCTGAAAATACAAAGTACAAAGTAAGAATTCATGGTCTTTATGGACCACCAAATTGGTATTTTACAATTGCTCCAAAAGAAACATTTTTATCAAACACTTCAAGCGGCTGGATTGATTTATCCACTTATGACCAGTTTAAGGGAAGAGGCACTGTTTATGCTGGATTTCATTTTGAACCTGTTCAGGGAGAAAAGTTTGAGATGATTGAGGCAAGTATTGATTTTGCCTATATGCCGGATGAGTCCTGCATCATTAAAAGTTTTACAAGAAAAACGCCAGGGAATATTATCGGCGTGATGATGCCAAAATCTGAGAATAATCCTGATGATTTTTCAAAGAGCTTTGCACTTCTTGACCAGGATATTATCAAAAGAAATCAATTTGTAAAATCCCTGAATTTACCACCTGTTAGCCTCAAGAAATTTTATCTGGAAGCCCATCTTAAAGGATTCGGGTCAGTGTTTTCTGATCCGGTGATGGTGGAAACAGAAGTTGATACATTACATACTATGGGTTTCAATGCGCTCGACACTCAGTATTCAGGGCTTGCAGGAGTTTATAGACAGATGGCAGAAAAATATCACATGGCGCAAACACACCACACATTCAGAATCGGAAGATTACCACAGGACCCTACAAGCAAAGCTGTGATTTTCGACCTGACAAAAATCAGGCAGGCATGTTCGCAGTTTGTTGAAAATACCATTGAAAATTTGAAAAAACAGGACCCTGACCAGATACCGATCATCAAGTTTATTGATACTGGAGATGAAATTGCGGGCGAACTATTTGGAGGTATTGAATACGAACAGGGATATAAACAATACATTAAGTCACAGGGATTAAAACCATCGGATTTAAACAAAAAAAACTGGGACGATGTGAAAATATATGGTTCATGGAGCTGGAGGAATTCCTGGCAGATGAGGCCTTCTGACAGAACTGCTGTTGACTCGTGCATCAATTATTACTGGACACTTCGCTACTGGAACTATGCTACAGCAAAAGTTTATAGCATTCTTGCAGATGAAATTATAAAGAGAATGCCTTCTGTAAAAGTAAGGGTAAACTTTGGCCCACCGTGGGCGTATGGATATTGCTCGTATATGCGTGGGGCAGAAATATGGGAATTTGCAAGGCAGAACAGTGTCACTGATTTTTGGAACGAGGACTGGCTCAATACATCTGGTTGGAGAAATGCTGGTATTCAGATGGTTTCTTTTCTTGTGGATCTTAGCAAAAGTTGCGCCAGGTTAAATAATGCTGATGTCAGCGCATTTGTGATGCCAGTAAGTGGCAAGGAAAATATTCAGTTGAAACTTGCATCTGTAATTGGAAAAGGCGCAAAGAAAATTGATGTGTACAGGTATGGTCCTGCTTACTGGTCTCCTGACAACTGGTCTGGCAGCACTGATATGGTACAGGGCATCTCGCATTTCACCAGAGTGCTTGAAAAAGCAGAAGACATTCTTTTTTCTGGAAAACCCAGAAAAGCAGAAGTTGCCATTATATGGTCTGCAAGTGAGCCAGTGTGGGCAACAGATGATGCCAGTATGTGGAATCAGCAGTTGCTCTATCTTGCTTTGCAGCACAAGCAAATTCCAGTGGATTTTATTGATGAATTTATGGTGGAACAGAACGTATTAAACCAGTATCGAGTCGCTATATTAACAAGTCAATACCTGAGAAAATCTACAAAAAAGGCGATTGCTGATTGGGTATCAAAAGGTGGAAACCTGTGGATTGATGGCATTCCAGCAACAGGAGATGAATATGGTCAGCCCTGCGAATTGCTTTTGCCTGTCATTGGAATTAAAGACATCACAGTGGTTGATAGTGCAATAGGAAGGTCGATGAATCCACAAAACGGAGTTAATCCATCTATCATTCCTGGTACTATAAGAATTATTCAATCAGATGAAACAATCCCAGCAGTCGGAAGAAAAATTCTTTTTTCTTTGAGAAATCCAGAGAAAACAAAAGTCATAGGTGTCTGGGAAGATAATAGACCAGCAATGATTGAATACAGATATGGAAAAGGCAGTGTATTTTATGCTGGCACTTATGTGGGACATTCCTACAACAGTCCTGTTGAAAGGATACCCGGAAAAATTGAAACCGGTTACAGGGAAAATGAAAGAAGAATTATCACTGACTTTGTTCTTGGTTGCGGAATTCAAAGACCTGTCTGGTGTTCTACGGACTGTGTTCAGGCAGATTTGCTTGAAAGCATTCAGGGAATAGGTATTGTGCTTTCAAACTATTCAGGATCACCGCTAAATGAAATCACTGTGCACATTGATGCAAAAATGCCTGTTTCATCAGTAATTTCTGCTCAAAAAGGTTCATTGCAATTCATTCAGGACTCAAAAACAAAAATTGTGACAACAAAGGTACCGCTTGATGTTTTTGACTTCATTTTAATGAAATAACAATGGAAAAAAAATTTCTTCAGATTGTTCTGTTTGGTGATTCAATGTCGTGGTCTCCAGGGGTAGCCATTGGCAAAAGATATGCTGACTTCATTGAAGAAAAAATTCAAAACATATGCCCTGACCAGTATATTGTTGATGTTGCTGCATGCGGCGATGGCGGGAACACAGCAGAAGAAGCGTATACAAGAATTGAAAGGGACTGTATCTCATATCAGCCGCATATCGTGGTAATAAGTTTGGGCTCAAACGACAGTATAAGGGCACCTGACAGGGAAACATTCAAAACATATTACAGGAAAATTTTGAATGAGATTAAGAAAAATGTCACACAGCACATAATCCTTGAAACTATCCCCACTCTTGACCAGGAGTGGCATAGCCAGAGAAACAATCCCAAAGCTTTATTTTATGGAGGACTTGAAAATTATATTGAGTTTTTCAGCCATTCGTTTATCAGGGAAACAGCAAGAATTGAAAATTTATTCCTTTACGACAGATACAAAATCTATCACCAACATCTCTCGAAAAACTCTGAATTAAGAGAAAAACTGATTTTGAAGGATGGAGTCCACCTTACTGAACAGGGAAACGAATTTTTTGCTGAACACATTGTTCCAATCATTCAACCACTGATTTCTCAAATTCATCAAATCCCATCAAATGCAGAAACATATCTTGAACAGGCAATCCTTAACCCAGTTTATATTGAATGCATCCAATCACTGAAAAATGGAAATCTGAAAGAATATCTTTCAGAGAACTCCAATCTTAAAAGATTGATGCTTGAGAAAACAAAATCCACAAGCCGCAGAGCGATTGCGTACGCAGAAGATGAAAAAATCAAAAACGAGGCACAAGTAGTACAATGTCTTACATCAGGATTTATGGCTGCTGAAAAAATTTTTAATTCGCAGGATAGCAAAATAATAGAAAAAAGCAAAAAATGGGCAATCTCACATCTTATCAGAATCCCGGATCATATTTTTGCTATAAAACTCAAGCAGGTTCTTACCAGGTGTTGACAGAATCAAAATGACCCGGTAGAATAAAACTATGAACAGGATTAAGGTGTTTTACAGGGGACTATCACAAAAAAACAGAATCATTTTCTGGATTTGTTTTGCAGTGATTTTACTTTCTCTCTTCGCCATAGGAAGAACTATTTATAGAGCAACAACCAGCAAAAATCCAACCATAGAAAACTACATGAAGCAGATTCGTAGTAAAGACCCTGCTCAAAGACAAACAGGCGTATACACTGTGGGGCTTTACAGGGTTAAGGAAATGGCTGATACCCTTGAAAACATGATAAAACAGGACCCTGAAATCAAGGTAAAAAGGGTTGCTGCCTGGTCCTTAGGAAGAATTGACATTAATAGATTAGTAAAACTGCTTGACTCCAATGATACAGAAATTAAAAATATTGCGATGGATGCACTAATCAAATTAGACAAAAATAACGTCTCATATATGATGGAACGATTTAATACTGAAGACATAGAAACAAGGAAAAAAATTCTTAGCACCGTTGAATCATTGAAGAAACCAGACTTTAATGAAAGTTTGATGGAAATTGCAGAAAACAAAGATGAAAATAAAGAAATCAGGTTTCAGGCACTCAATATTCTTAAAGATACAGGAACAATGGAGCTTGAAGGTAGGTTAAATGCTATTTATTACAATGATCCGGATATGGAAATGAAGGAAGCAGCAAAACATACCCTTGAAAGTATCAAACAAAAGGAGAAGAACAAATGAAACGAGGATTCACTCTTGTTGAACTGCTGGTGGTGATTGCGATCATCAGCATGCTCGCGGGTCAGATTATGCCATCGCTATCAACTGCGAGAGAAAAGGGAAGACAGGCAAACTGCATCAACAATCTTCATCAGATTGGAATTGCAATGGAAATGTACTACCAGGACTATGATGATTATCCAACTTGGCTTTCAATTATGGTTCCATCCTACCTTGCAACAGACAAAATTTTCATATGCCTGACAGACAGATACAGAGGTATCACAGGTCATGGCAATCCTCAATTTCCTGGTGGCAACGACATTCCACCAAGTCAGATACCGGGTTATAGTCCACCTTATGAACCTGAATTTGCCTACAGAAATCCCAACGTGACAGCCTGCAGCTATATTTATGAGTTCAGCCCATGTACCTGTGAATGGTTTATGCAGGGATATGCAAGTGGCACATATACTGATACTGACTTAAATCAGGCAGACACCAATAGGGACGGAAAGGTCTCATGGAAAGAGGCAAAACTCTGGCAGGCAAGTTATCAAGGACTTTCTGACACATTACCAATTGTTCGTTGTTTCTGGCACACATACAATTACGGGCAGAAGGTTCTGAATCTTGCATATAAGGACTACCACGTATTCACAAGCAGAATGTACTGGGAAAATTCTTCTGATTGATTTACTGAAACTTTTTTAAAACATATTTGGCAAGCATTATGTCAAGGGTAAAAAGATTATTCCACCAGAGATCGAAAGAATCTTTATCACCCACCCACTTCAAATAATATTGTTTCATTGGTTTTTTCAGCAGTTTCGCCTCTTTGAATGCAGAAGAAAATCTTTTTTTCATGTCTTTTTTCAAAAGAGATGGCATCTGTCTTCTTGTTGAGTACCACCATCTGGATTCTTCTATGATTGACCGCATTTTGTTCTGCAAACATTCCACCATCAACGAAAGTTTCAAGCCCTCACCGAAACAACCTGAAACATTTTCTTTTTCCACAATATCATAAATCATATCAAGATTTGAAACTTTTGGTGGAGAAACCATTCGCAATACATCGTCAAGTGTCCAGTATTTGCCAAAATTGAAAGGCATGTCAAGTTCAAATGCGATTTCTTTTGCGCTTTCCTTAAAATCGTCAAACGTTGTCTTACCTGTCCACGAAGCTCTTGCAAACTGGACTATGTTGTATAAAACAAGTGTCCATGGTGCGTTAATCGGAGCAAATGAATGGCCTCTTGCCCACGATGTTCCGATAATACCTTCTCCCTGATTTTTAATAAGAAAATCGCACATCCAGACAGGATTCAGCAGTCCCCTGACATAGTTTGCACGAACCGGCATGTCAGCACTCATATAAAGTCCACATGCTCCCCATAACGGTAAACCAGTTTTTGCCATCAATTTCAATTGGGCAAAACTTGCTGGATATCCTGTAAATTCATCTGTACCAATTTTTCTGATTTCTTCAGGTTCAAGATCCTCAAAAAACTGGCTATCTTTGACAAAAGCCGCTGGCTGTTCTGGTTCAGGTATGTATTTATTATAAAATTGTTTTCTCGTGGGCCTATATCCTTTGTAAATTACAAATTTTGATGTTTTCCCTGCAGAGGTATAATCCCACGGAATCAAAATGATCCTTTTATTTATTTTCTGAACAAGGTCAAGTCGTCCATTACCAATAAACATATCTGCCCATGCCATCGGAATTTTATTGTGCTTGAAAATTTGTTCCCAAACAAAGTTTACATGGTCAAGGTACAGCTCCATCTTTCCACCTAATTTCTTCATTCTTTCAGAACACTGTTTGCACCTACCTAACTGTCTTGTTTCATCCTGTCCTGCATGAATGTACTGTGATTCAGGATGCAACTTGCACACATAGTCAATAAGTTTTTCAAGATATTCTTTCACAACCTTTTTTGATGGACATAACTGCGATGGATATTCAGGATTTTCAAAAAGATTCTCTGTGCCTTTCAATCTTGAAAGATATTCAACATGCCCAAATGTCTGTATCAGGGGTAT
Organism: bacterium; assembly: GCA_029552985.1. GTDB lineage: Bacteria > Ratteibacteria > UBA8468 > B48-G9 > DTJG01 > DTJG01. Next base: position 5,307 of record JAKPDB010000005.1, on the reverse strand, counting down.
CCACTGAAGACCAAGGGATTTTGCCAGTTTTGTAAGTGTCTTAATCTCATTTTCTGTATATCTTTCTTTTAAAGGAAACTGATGAGATAGAGGCAAAAATGGAATTCTATGCTCGTATTCAACCACAACTCCATTAATTCCCCATCTTGCAAGTTGCTGAAGAAGGTCACAAAAGATTTTAAATGGTATTTTTGGTCCTTTCAGGTCAATATGGAAAAATCTATTTTTTATTGCTGGCTCAGGAAATTTAGTTCGCCAGGAAGGAAGGTATTCTTTTTCTCTAAAAATCATCTTATATTCTTTGTGTTAATGAAAGTGGAAACCAACCGAGTATTTCATCCACAACAATCTCGTGTCCTTTCCTTGAAGGATGATTAATCCAGCTCATCAATGCTTCGAGAGGAACTCCACTTGAAACTGCTTTTTCAAAAGCAGAAAAACTATCAGCAAGCGCCACTTCTTCATCGGATGCCAGTGTTCTGATAATTTCTGCCTGCCTTCTAAGAAGTTTGCCAAACTCCTGCTGGGGGTCAACAACAGAAAAATCCCATGTTGGAGTTAACAACATCACTGCTGTATTTTTTTCTTTTGCCTGGTTTACCATCCCCCTCCATGCATTTTGGACAGAACTGGCATCAAGGTTTCTGTCATTAAGTCCATAATCTATTAGAACAAGATCTGGCTTATGACACAATACATCCTGAGAAAATCTCTTTGCTCCTGAAATGGAATTTTCTCCACCGATTGCACTCACAATCACATTGATAACAGCAAAAGGAAATCTTTCTTTGAGTTTTTTATGTAGCAAATGCGGATAGGCATTGAATGTGTCAACATGTGGAGTGGCAAAATATCCAGCAGGCACACTGTGGCCATGACAGACAATATTCACAGTTCTGTTATCAGGCCATTGTTTGCGCAGCAACGTTACAAGTTCAGCAAGATACGTTTTTCGATTTGCAAGTGCCATTGTGTCTCTCCAGTATTTTGATCTCAAAAGGAGCAAGATCCCATGTCCTTGAAATTTTTCCTGTCTCTAAATCACGCCATGGCTGTGTCAAAACAAGTGTATCCTTTTCGTTCAGATAATTTGCAACAACGAGATAAAAAACATCATTTACGTATGCTGTCAGCACAAGTCCTGGCCATTTTCTTCCAGCCACAATGGATTCATCCTGGATGTCTACAAATACACAAGTTGCTGGTTTTGTCATTTCTTTATACATGTCAAAGTAGTGGAAATAATTTTTCATTGTTTCTGGATTACCGGGAACCGAATCCCATTGAGAGTACACAGGAAAATCGTCAGGATGTTTTTGGTAATGTTCGCGTATTACATCGGGTTGACTGATCGCCAACCCTCCTTTTTTGTACTGAAGTTTTTCACCTTCATACATTTTCCCTGTGATATGTCTTCCGTGATACAAAACAGGAAATTGCAAATACGGAATTGTCAGAGCATATAATTTTTTCTGGTCCTGGGAAGGAACCACTCTCCAGTCAGGAATATAGAAAACATAAGGCGGTAAATCTTTTACTGTTTTCCTCATCAAATTCATATCTTTTATTCCCTCTCCAACATAAAGGTAATCCCAGCACTTAAACACTGTTGGCGCTGAAATCTCAGGGTTACAGAACTCCCAAGCATGGAGAGTAAATATTCCCATGTATCTTTTTACAATAGTATAAATTTCCTGAATCAGGTCTTCAAAAGAACCATAGAATGATGCGGATTCCTCAAATGCATCAATTTGATTCTGCTTATCAAGTGATGGGTCAACAAAAACAAGAGGATCATATCCTACATCATCATAAAGTCCATCAATTTCATATTTATCAAACAACTTTTCAATGTTGTTCAAAAGAAATGCTCTCCATGAAGGACTTCGTGGGGAACAAAGGGCATAATTAAAATACCCCTCATCAAGAGAAAGGACTTTTCCTTTATAAAAAGATAGCCATTCTTCCTTGAAATATTTACTTCTTCTATCGTAATAACCACTTGAAATATAAGGGATAATTTTCAACCCATTTTGATGGGCAAGAGAAATCATTTTTTTGAAACCTTCTTCATTATTTGGAGTAAATTTATCTCCACCAAAAATTTCAAGGGCATCATTCCATTCTTCATGAATTTTCACCAGTCCCATCCCCTTTTCTTTATAGAGTTTGAAATTGTCTTCATCGTACTTGTCAGGCATTGGGCACCTTTCAGCAGGATATTCACCCCAGTTATACCAGACATGACCCGGGATGTAATCAATAAGAACCTCATGCCGTCGACATCTTCTAATAAAATTTCTCGCATCTTTCAAGTTTTCAAGCCGTTTTCTTTCGATAAAATTATCCCATATTTTAATCTGGCCCATCTTTGCTCCTATAAATTCATTGCTTCATCAATCATTGCAAAAAGATTGCAGGCAGGAACATCTGCCTGAATGGTAATACCTGGTTCAAGAATATACCCACCACCTTTTCCCATTGTTTCTTTGAGTCGTTTTATTTCGTCACGTACCTGTTCAGGTGTGCCCTTAACCAAAAGGTCCTGTGTCCTTATTCCCCCGCAAAAACAAAGGTCTGCTCCAAACTCCTTCTTCAGGTAATAAATATCCATTGCTTCTGGCTGTATTGGATGAAGAATATCAAGCCCAAGTTCAATCAAATCAGGAATAATTGGAATGATATTTCCACAGGAATGCTGAAAAATTTTCTTGCCTTTGCTTGAAGCATAACTATAAATTTTTGAAACAAATGGCTTGATAAAGTTCCTCCATGCCTGAGGTGAAATAAGCATCCCTTTCTGTGTTCCATAGTCATCACTGAGAGCAATGGCTTCAAATTCGAATCTTTCAAAAAGGATTTCCATTGTTCCAAGAATGTAGTCAGTAATACCGTCAAGTAACTCTACCACAAAATCAGGATGTAAAACAATATCTATAAGCAAATTTTCCATTCCTCTCATAAATGTTGCTCTTTCCCAGAGGTCTCCAACCCAGATTATTCTATAATGGTCCTTTTGTTTTTCGCACCAATTCTCAATATCTTCAAATCTGTATGGCAAACCCGGGTCTGGAAATCTGTATCCAGAAAGAGCCGGTTTTTTTAATACAGGTCCAATCGGTGCACCTCTGTCAATCGCATTTGTTGACCATATCACACCGTATTCATCAACCGCAGTATCTCCAAATTTCGCAGGGTCTGCATAAAGGGGTTTAATGGACTTTGGAGAAATCATTCTGATAGGAAGATTGATTGCATCAGCAATTGGTGAGCCATAATGCTGCTCAGCAATCTTCAAAGAAACAGGAGAAAACATAAAATTGTATGGCACAGGCATTTCCCTATGATTGATGATTGCCTCTATCCATTTTCTGTCATTTTTTGGTCTCATAATTTTATTAAATTACCACAAAAAATTTCTCTCTTCAAAATTTTCTAAAAAGCAGTTGAGTGTGATAATATAAAATGAATATGTTTGAAAATAAACTTGCAAAACTTATTCGCGAAAAAAAGCCATCACTTGGTGGATGGGTGTGTCTGGCTGACCCTGGCGTTGCCATTATTATGGCAAACGCAGGATATGACTGGCTTTTAATAGACAATGAACATCACCCTTTCACTGAAACACAAATACAGGCAATGATTTATGCCTTAAGAACCACTGGTGTAACTTCTATTGTAAGGGTCAGGGGAAACGACCCATCCCACATCAAATGGGTGCTTGATATCGGTGCAGGTGGAATTATGGTGCCGATGATCGAGAATTCAGACGATGTAAAAAAGGCGATTGTGTATTCAAAATACTTTCCACTTGGAAACCGTGGATACAGCCCATTAAGGGCAACTGATTTCTGGGCATTTAAAGAAGAATATGAAGAAAAAGCAAACAGGGAAGTACTTTTAATCTGTCAGATAGAACAGATATCTGCTGTCAATGAAATAAAAAAGATTGTTCAACTGCCAGTTGATGGTGTCTGGATTGGTTACGCAGACCTTTCATATTCTATGGGCTATCATGGAAATTTCAAGCACCCTGAAGTGCAAAAGGCAATTGACAAGGTTATTGATGCTGCTAATGAATATGGTAAACCATGGGGAATGCCAGCTGCCACACCAGAAGATTTTGTAATAAGAGTAAAACAGGGAGCATTACTGATGACATCTGGCTCTGATGTTTCTTTCCTTAATTCAGCTGCTGCTGAAAGAGTCAGGCAATGCCGTAAAGCAATTGAATGACATTTACCCTTTTACAGTACCCTGATTAATTCTCTTTGCGGTTTTAATAGCATCTTTTACCGCAATTCCTGCACCACCAACCATTAAAACGATCCCTATTAATGTAAATGCTACATATTTTTTGGGTATGTATTTTGTAATTGACTCCTCTGCCTTTTGCTGTTTTCCCTGTTCCTGCGCCTTTTCCTCTTTTTCAACCTCTTCAACAACAACCCCTTCTTCTGTAAGAGGCACAGGTTTTTCTGTTGAAATACCAGCGCCTTCAGAAACTGTACTCATCTGGTGTCCGCCTGCAAAAGCCCTTAGTTCTTTTATTGTTGCCACAAGCCCCCAAATAAAAAGCACCAGCCCAACAACCACAGTAATAAAAAACACTGCACCCTTTCCAAACTGGCCATTATAAACCTGGCCAAGACCAGGACATAAGGTTGAAAGTACTGCCGCAATGCCTGAAGATTTCTGCTCATATTTTCTTCTCACAGATGCTCTTATTTCTTCTTCTTCAATAATCTTTGCTTTTTCCTCTTCATTCAATATACCCATAAAACCTCCTTTTCAATTTTTAAGAAGGCAAGTTTGCAGTGGTGCGATTTATCCGTAGTTTTGTCTGCGCCGTAGCTTTGAGTGTATCAAAATACCTCACCATAAATGTCTTCCCCCTTTTCACTCATACACCCACTTTACACTTTTTATTTCATCGTATATCTGTTGAAGAATTTTGAAATTCTTTGAAATCGGCATTGTGATAAAAAACACCTCAATGTAACTATTTTTCTTCAACTGTTTCTTCTGGGGCACAGCATTGATAAAAATAAAATCTTCGCCCTTGCCGAGTAAAGCAGGACAAATCAAACCTGCTCCTTCTCCTTTTCCATCGTGGGCATATAACCAGTTAACAACACCAATTTTGTTGCTCTGGGTTGCCTTTAATGTTGACTAACGATACGTTAAGTTGTAAAATACCCGACATGGAAATAAGATTACACAAGAATGCAACCACGACAATAGCGATAAGGCAAGCGATAAAGGAGAGTAATCTTTCGGCATATGCCCTGGCAAAGAAGTATGGGA
>JAKPDB010000177.1 GCA_029552985.1 bacterium | reverse complement strand
TGCTGGTGGTCAGCACAACCTTGTTTTGAAAGAAGATGGAACGGTCTGGGCAAGTGGAGCCAATCACCAGGGACAACTGGGAATTAATTCAACAGTGAATGAAGGCGGAAATTTGCAGGTAAAAGGCATAGGTGGCGCTGGCTATCTTTCAGGTATTATCAGGGTTGCTGGTGGAGCAGTCCACTCTGTAGCGTTGAGTTATGATGGCACTGTCTATACCTGGGGAAGTAATGCAGTGGGTCAATTAGGAGATGGGACAAATACAAGTCCACGATATGCGCCTGTCAAGGTGAAATCCCCTGATGGCACTGGCCAACTGTGTGGCATCACATATATTTCTGCTGGCTCCTTACATACTGGTGCAGTGAGAATGGACAAAACCCTGTGGACATGGGGATCAAATACTTATGGTCAACTCGGAAATAATTCCACAACAAACACAAACCTTCCTGTTCAGGTTCACGGTGAAATGGACAGGGGATTTCTCACAGGCGTCATATCTGTTGCCTGCGGTCCAGAACACACGCTTGCATTACTGGAAGATGGAACTGTTTTCGCATGGGGAAGAAATCATTATGGACAACTGGGAAATGGAACGACCCAGGATAGTTTTGTGCCTGTGAAAGTATCAAATCTGACTGATATTATTGCAATTGATGCCAGTGATTATGCCTGGGGACCTCCTTTTTCTCTTGCCCTGAAAAGGGATGGAACCGTGTGGGCATGGGGCGGTGGACGGGATGGTCAATTAGGAACCAGTCAGTCAGGCGAGGAGTATTACAGTTCAATCCCTGTACAGGTTCAATCACTGACAGATGTCATTGCTATTGCTGCTGGTGATTTCCATGCTCTTGCCCTGAAAAGGGATGGAACTGTGTGGGCATGGGGAAGCAACTATATGGGTCAGTGCGGGGACAATACCTATGACAATATCAGGACAACTCCTGTTCAGGTAAAGGGCGTCGATGGAGTGGGCTATTTAAGCAGTGTCATTGATATATCTGCTGGATATGCTTATTCAATGGCGATGAAAAGCGATGGGACTGTCTGGCTGTGGGGAATGCAACAATTTTCACTTTTTGGCGGGTATCAGTGGAGCGGGCTCAGGTATCCAGCGCCTGTTCAACGACCATATACCCAGTTTGATACTTCAGCGCAACTTGTGTATCTTACAATGCATGCATTGCCAGACAGAGCAGGTTCAACCAGTCCCATTGAAAGTATTCATGCCTATAATCCTGGCGCTGTGGTCAATATCAGAGCAATGGCAAATAAGGGCTATGCATTTTCACACTGGAGCAGTGCTGACAATGTGTTTTCATCTGACACCACAGTGACAATGGATACATCAAAAACAATCACAGCATACTTTGAAAAATTGTTGCCAGGCATTGGTGATATCAATAGAGATGGTGATATTGACATTCAGGATGTAATCCTTGCATTAAGAATGACAATTCAATTGCCAATCACCATTGGATTTCAGACAAAACAAAATCCCTATGGTTTAAGTGAAACAGAACTTGCTGATGTCAATAGTGACGGCGAAATCAATATCGCTGATGCAATTTTGATATTGCGGCTTGCCCTGGGACTTGGAACAACACTGCCTGACCCATATAAATCAAGAACAGTTGTCGGTCCTGAAACAACGCCAGAAAGTGTGATAGTCAGTGTCAATGCGGGTGAACAATGTCAGGCAACACTTTCTGACAGAACGTCTGTTGTTCTGCCTGCGACAGCATCATCTTATTCAATCATTCTTGGCAGAATCACCAATTACATTGACATTGAACAGGATTTGAACCTTGACCCTGACGAAGGGCTTTCTCCTCAAACAAGCGGTAGTTTGCGCACATTACAGATTGATTTTGACAGTGTGCTCACTGATACAGATAAACTTTCAATGATACCAGTGATTACAATTCCACGTAAAGAAATAGGCGTACTCAACCCGTCCACTATCAACATTTTACGGGTGTCAGAACAATTGGTAAACGGTAAGGTTGTAAAAACACACTCATTGCTTCCTGCTCACTTTGATGAAAATGGAAATCTCACAACAAAAGATATTTATCTTTCCGAACAACTTCTTTCCATGGAAAATGTACCAGGAACAAAAGGAAATGCACCGATTTACATCAGTTACATTCCTTTGACATTTCAGGGAACGATCAACTGGGCAAGGGAACCAAGATTTGTAAGAATGGTGCCAGATGCAAAGTCAACGGCAAAAAGAAAGCCCATCGATAATCTGTCTGATGAAGAAAAGGAATGGGAACTGAAAAAACCCATCAAAAATGTGATAGTGCTTGTTCACGGACACAATGAAGCAGAAAAAACTGGTCTCGCAGGTCAATTTGAACGAAATGCTGATTTCCCATGGGCTGTTGATTACAAACAGGATGTGTGGACATATCTGTATGAAACATTCATCAAGGATTACGCTGAGTTCAATTCATGTACTGTATTCTATGAATTCATCTATCCAACATGGAGACCAATTTTTGGACATCTTGATGATATGCTTGTTGAAAAAATCACATCTGAACTTGAAAAACAACTTTCTTATAATGTGGAAGAAAAAGACAGTTTCGCATTCAACCTTTTCATTGTTGCCCATTCAATGGGCGGAGTTGTTTCAAGGGCAGCCATAGTCAAGTTTCCTGAAGTTCTTGATGACCAGTTCAAACATTTTATCTCATGGGGTAGCCCTCACAGAGGCGCTGCAATGTATTCCTTGAGGTATCTGTTGACAAGCCCTGCCTATGAAGCAAAAACATGGACAGGGTCTGCCCTGAGTACTGCCATGGGAACGTATGTCGGCAGTACTGTGATTGATGCTCCTGGCATTATGGATTTGAGATGGACAAATGGGTCGCCCCAGACAAGAAGATTTTTACAGTTTGACAGTTATTTCCAGATTAAGAGTGCATACCAGTCCCAACCAAATATCTATGATTTGAGAACTGGTTCTCTTCTTTACAACCAGCGGCTGCAACAACTGAACGACAATGATAATAGAGGCAGCAAATATACATTCCTGTATGGCATCACCTCACAGGGAGTGCCCATTGACGAAATAGATGAAATGGGACTTGTTGACCTTATATCTGTCCTGGCACAGGGTGAGATTCCTATTGGCGCAACCATCAACAGATTTCTTATTGAAAATGGCTACAATGTTCTTCACACCAGATTGGAATCCGATAGCGATGGAGCGGTACCCCTTGTGAGTATGACAGGCCTCGGACTCAATCCATCCCTTCTTGTTGATGTCGGCGATATTGACCACGAAGCATACTATCACAACACTGATGATGCAAGACTTGTTGCAGGCAGAACTCTTGAGGCGCTTGGATTCAAAACAAATCCGCTTTACGACCCGCCTGAAATTGAATTTATTTCGCCTGCTGATGATGACCTTCTTGAAACAGAACAGGGTATTGCAACAATTACAGGAACACTCCACTGGAAAGGACCAAGGAAATTTGAGGGTGGCGCAGTAAAAGAAATCAAAGTGTTCAAGTACACATTTGCATATGAATTTCAGAATGGTTTTGACTGGCAGGGCGAATCAGTCACAACAGATGAGTGGAACATTAACAACAACGGAGATTTTTCTGTAAGTTGCAATATTGCTGAACCTGAAATGGTCTATGCATTAAGGATTGCGATTGTTTTTAAGGATGATACAGAAATGCAGGGTGTTGTCCTGCTGGGATGCCCTGATGAATATTCAACAACAGCGCAGGGAGAAACAATGACATGGAGTATTGACGGACTGGGTAAGATTTTTAAAGCAGAAGATGACCTGTATGTTTACCAGAAACCAAAACAAGGAGAAACACCAGCAGTTAACATTTTTGCATCTGTGATTCCAGTGTACCGTCAGCAGAATTCCACTTTTTCCACTTTTGCTGGTATGTATTCTTCAACTGGTGGAATGCCATTAGATTCTGTTCAAAACGATGTTGAATGGCGTATAGGGCTACCCGAACCTACTGAACTCAATCAGATGGATATATCTTTCTCAACCTATTATGATGACAACAATTTATATGCTATTGCCTATAGTGCAGTTGACATGGGAGAAGGTGGAGAACTGGTACCCTACCCAGATGGTGGATATTTCTGGAGCGAAGGTACTCCTTCAATTGTCAAAAAAGTGGATGTATTTCTTTTGCCGTGGATTATGCACGAAAAAGAAGAATTGCTTCCACCATATTGCAGGCAGCAGGAATTGCCGACTGAAGAATAGTTTGAACTTTCTGAAGAAAAATGCTTTAATATGTTTGTGGCAAAAAATAAAAAAGGTATTGCGCTGGTGGAGTTGATTGTTTTCATCGTGATTCTCTCGATTATCGCAGGAACTAGTTTTCGTCTTGTCTATTCAGTCAATCAAAAGGCAAAAGTCGTCAAAGCAAAATCAGAAATCGCTCAGTTTGCCATTGCCCTTGAAAACATGAAGGACGACACAGGTTATTATCCTATTCGGCTTGGAGCAATTTTTGATAACAATCCACCTGCAGGCATGGAAAAAAACTGGCATGGTCCCTATGCAACAAAAATGAAGGATATGGTCAACGATGATACTCCGCTTGACCCATGGGGAAACCCTTATTTTTACCAGATTCCACCTACTGATGTCCCTCCTGTTACTTACGTTCAAACACCAGAAATTGGCAGATTTACAGGTCCGCCGAGAACATATACATATACCTTCACAGCACCTGCTGGACCTGCATATTTAATTTTGACAAACTATGGCATTACTTCAGGAGAAATCCGACTGAATGGAGCTATTATCATAGAACAAAAAGAATTCAAAAATCACCCATATCCTCAAATCATCAAAAAATCTGTGACTTTACTTGGTGGAGTAAATACACTTTCATGCTGGCTTGCCAGTACGCCATCTGATTATTACTATGTCTCTATCGGAAATCCTGCAACAAAGGCATATCTTCCAACATCTGATTTTTTTGTTATCGGTAGTTATGGCAGAGATAAAAAAAGCGGCGGAAAGGGTTTTGATAGGGATATTATTTACAATTCAAAAACATACCCAAACTTCCAGTGAGGGAAAAATGACAAAATTCAGAAGAAGAAAATATCTCATCAACAAACCGGTTCAAATCGGATATTTCGGATTAACTGCGTGGTTTATATGTCTGGGGATACTTCTTGTTGGAAGCATTACATATTATTTCACGCTCAATACCATTATCAGTGAAATTCAAATTACATCTCCTGCCTTTGATGCAGTTGAGACAGTGCAAAAAATCAATTTATTACTTCAGAAGAAACTTGCAGGTGTTTTTGTGGCACTTGTCGGTGTTGCTGCAATTTTGGTCATTTTATACCTTCACAGGGTTGTTGGACCAATTTTCAGAATTGAGAGAACACTGCGCGACGTTGTCGAAGGAAAACCATTTCATCCTATTAAACTCAGAAAAAAAGATAGTTTCCAATCCCTTGCTGAAGCCATTAATACATTCGTCCAGCATCATGAAGAGAAAAGCCAAAAAACAAAAGAAATTTTGAACCAGAACCTATCAGACACAGAAAAAATCCAGAAAATTAAGGAAATTTTTAAGGACTAACTCTTTCGGCATCAAGCCATAGTTTTTCAAGATTATAAAATTCCCTTACCTCTGGCAGGAATATGTGAAGGACAAAATCTCCGTAATCAAGCAAAATCCAGTTTGTTTCAAACCCTTCAATTGAAAAAGGAGGGCTATTGAACTGTTCAATCACTGCTTCAGCCATTGCCCTGATTTGAATGGTTGTTTCGCCTGAGACAATAATCAGATAGTCAGTAATCCAGGTGAGTCTCCTGACATCGAGAATTACAATGTTTTCTGCCTTTTTTTCTTCAAGGATTGCCAGCAATTTTTTCAGTTTTTCTATAGATCTTCTCCTTTTTCACTTATTATACCAGAATCCTCCATCTTTTCAATCTTTGAATGAAGTGGTACAGACATCAAGTAATTCCTTTTCTTGGAGACCGTCTGGTCTACTGAACATGTGTGCATGCGCATCAATCACTACCATATTACCTCCTATCTTGGAAACTCATCATTTCTATATTATCATGGACCAGGGATTTTTGTTGCTTATCTTCGCGGTTGACAGGATGAAAAAGTTTTAATAAAATTATTTGGTCTATTTTTTTACCAAGGGGGAAAAAATGAGAGTGAAGATTGATGAAAATACCTGCACTGGATGCGGGCTCTGTGCAGACAATTGCCCTGAAGTATTTGAAATGGGTGATACAACAGCAAAGGTGATTGCTGACCCTGTACCAGCAGAACAGGAAGAATGCGCAAGAGAAGCTGCAGAAAATTGCCCAGTAGATGCGATATCTATTGAATAAAAAGGTTTATAGAGCAGTTTCAGGGATATCCATTGTTGCAATTTTCGTCGCAGGATGCAGTCTGAACCACAGAGAAAAAGCGCAACAACATCTTCTGAAGGCACTGCAGGAGTACAGACAGGATATTGTTAAAAACCCTAACGATCGGTCTCTTGAAGAGAAATATTATACACTTGCCAAATTGGCGCTGGGTGACATTCAAGCAAAAATAGAACTTGTTCTGCTCTACCAGGAAACCAGCAGACCTGACCAGGCAAGAGAAATTCTGAAACAAATTGCTGCAGAAAATCCTGAACAGGCATCTGGATATCTGAAAAAAAAATTAGAATCTGCATATAGCATTGAGCAGCGCATTGGAATTTATCAGGCACTTTTATATCTTAATCCGCAGGATACAAACTACCTTGAGCAACTTGGTCGATTGTATCTTGGAACAAATCAGACAGAAAAAGCAATTATTGCGCTGGAAAATGCAATTAATTATGGCAGTAGAAACAGCGAGACAATTAAATATCTTGTCAGGGCATACATAAATCAGAACAGGTATGATAGCGCAGAAAACCTTTTAAAAACACTTATTGCCAAAAAGGATGAGGTTCAATTAAGGGAGCAACTGGCTGATGTTTATAAAAAACAGGGCAAGAAAGACCTGTACCTTGCTGAAGTAGAAAAAATTTCCGAGAAAAAGGGAAAAAAGAAACTGATTGTACTGAAAAAGCCAGAAATTCAGAGAATTCCTGAATTGAAAAAATTTTCTCTTGGTGAAAGAATAGATGTAGAACCCTACACATTTCTTGTCGTTGACAAAGTCCTCCAGAAACTTTTTGTTTATAGATTTGATGGCCAAACTTTTGAGCAACTTGCATCCGTTGTGTGTACGACAGGGAAAAATATGGATGATAAAAAAAGACCTGGAGACTTTGCAACTCCTGAAGGAACTTTTCTCATCAAGACATTTATTCCTGGTTCAAATCTTGAACCAAAATACGGCGCAGGAGCATATGTGCTTGATTTTCCTGATTATCTTTCCCAGAGACAAAACAAAGATGGCAGTGGTATATGGTTGCACGGGACGCCGATTGAAAGGCCTCCTTATAACAGTGAAGGATGCGTTGTTGTAAATGATAATGATTTTCGTACATTGCAACAATATATTGAGCCCGGCAAAACTTATATCCACATTTTGAAACAGGAAAAGGATATGAATCTTGCTGATTTTGCTTCTGTATGGAAAACTCTTAAGTCATGGCAAAAATCATGGGAAAGCCTGGACACAGAAAAATACCTTTCTTATTATGCAGATGACTTCAGAAGTGATGGTAAGGACAAGAAGGCATGGAGTCAGTATAAGAAAAAAGTTAACAGGGATAAGAAGTATGTGAAGCTTGAGTTAAAAGATATCGTGATTGTTCCATACGGAAACACACAATTTGGCTATGTGTTCCTGATAGATACAATTCAAAAATACGAGTCAAACAATTTGAAAAGCACAACGAGAAAAAATCTTTATCTTGCCAGAGTCAATGAAACTTACAAAATCATTGGCGAACTGGTGAAGTAATTTTTTCACTTTTTCAAAAACACTTCAATCACAGGCACGCAAACATCTGGTTTTACCACAGGAAGTATAAACGATGTCATTGTGATTTTGTCTTCTGTATTTTTTGTTCTTACGTACGGGTAATCAATTTTCCTGACAAAAACTTCTGAACCATCATGAAGAAACTGTGCATATTCAATTCTGTCCTCAAATCCTTTAATCGGTAAGAATACATAGGGCCAAGCGAAGATGTGTACATAAAGCCGGTTTGTTTCAGGATTATATGTGAGTCGGCAATCTTTTGGTGGAATAAATCCTTCAGGTGCCCTTGTGCAACCATAGATAGACCTGCTATGTCTTTTCATCCACTCACCAATTCCAGCAAGCCTTTCGGTTGCTCTGGCATCAAACTCACCCCTTGCTGTTGGACCAACATTCAAAAGCAGATTACCACCCTTACTGACAATATCTATAAGCATCCTTACAAGCACATCAACGCTTTTCCATGTTGCTTGATCTCTGTGATAACCCCAGGAACCAGAAAAGGTATGACACGCTTCCCATACTACGGGTTTTCCATCAACTGTCAGTGCCTCTGGAACATCAATCTGTTCAGGAGTTAAAAAGTCCCATTCATTTTCAAGGTCAAGACGATTATTAATCAATATATGTGGCTGAATAGACCGTATCATCTTCACAAGATTTTCACTATCCCAGTCCTGCCTTCCTTTTCCTACCCAGCCCGCTGGTCTTCCCGGGCCAGCAGGATAACTGAAGTCACACCATAAAATGTCAATTTTTCCGTAATTGGTAAGTAGTTCCCTGACTTGATTATGCAGATATTCCCTGTATTTGCTCATATCACGGGAACTATTGAGTTTTTCTCTTTCAGGATGGTTTCTCAATGGATGCACACTATCAATGGTGAAATGGGGATGATGCCAGTCAATAAGTGAATAATAAAAACCAATTTTCAGTCCCTCTGCCCTGAATGCATCAACAAACTCTCTTATCAAATCTCGCTTTGCAGGAGTATTTGTTGCTTTGTAATCAGTGTATGCTGAATCCCAGAGACAGAATCCTTCGTGGTGTTTTGTTGTGATAACAACATACTTCATTCCTGCCTGTTTTGCGGTTTTTGCCCACTGCGCCGGGTCAAAAAGGTCAGGATTAAAATGTTTGAAATAAATGTCATACTTTTCATCCGGGATTTCTTCCACGTGTTTTACCCACTCGTGTCTTGCAGGCAAGGCGTATAGCCCCCAGTGAATAAACATTCCAAACCTATCATGAACAAACCAGCGTGAATCTCCTTTTCCCATAATTTTCCCCTTGTAAGTTTTCTTTAATTATATAACAGAACAAAATTATTTCAATATCAGTGCTTTTCAACCAGCGACAGGAAGCAGAATATGTGATGGTCTTAAGGAATCATGAAAAACCATCTGTTTCGCAATCTGAAATTCTATATCAAATGCAGGGTCTTTTCCTGTATTGTGATTTCTATCCCACAGGGGAAAATTGCTGCTGGTAATATAAATTTTTATTCTATGACCCTTTTTGAACAAATTCGACGTCACAGCCATTTCTATCTTAAATTCATATATCCTGCCTGGTACCATCAATTGTGGACTGCCCCAGACATTATCTCTGAATCTTGCCCTGATAATTCCCTCTGAAAGGTTTATTGATTTTCCATCAGGATACTCATCTGCCAGTTTTACAACAAAATCAGTATCATTAGCACTGGATGACGCAAAAAGAGTAAACATTACAGGACCAGTGATTTCCATATCATGTTCAAGAACATCTGATACATAAACAAGTACGTCTTTTCTTGTTTCAAGAACACGTTGGTCATATGGCCCGGGTTTAGCAATTTCAAAAAGACCAGGGTTATATGCTCCTATGGAATGATTTCCGCCTATTGTTGGTACAGGATGATTTGGGTCAAATTCATATGTATCAGGCATTTCTGTTGAAAATGGTGGTTTTGTAGAAAGGCGACGATTTTCCCTGATGTACCATTTGACATATTGAACGCGGCCTGGAGGCCACTGGTATTCATCCTGCCACTGATTCTTTCCCATTACGAAAATTCTTATTGGTGCTTTCTGAAACTCGTCCGGGTTTTTTCCCTTCAAAATACAAGCAAGCCACCTGCACCAGGCGTCATTCTCCTTTAAAGTATCAACACCAAAGTCAATTTCACCAAGAACTGTTGAAGGATTAATGCCATGTGTCCATGGACCAACGATAATTCTGTGGCTATTTCTTATTTGTCCTGATTTGCTGTGTTTTCTCAATTGATTGAAAATATTAAACATTTCATTCCCGTAATAATCATACCATCCAGCCATCAAAAGCACAGGCATTTGAAATTTCTCATAATGCGATTGAAGGGAAAATTGTTTCCAGAAATCGCTGTAGATATTATGCGTAACAAAATCTCTGTACGATTGAACAATTCCTGCGCCGCTTTTTTCATCAAGTTCAATCACTGGCGTAGACACCAGCAGTTTCTTCACATCAAAGCAGGGCATGAGCTGTGCCTCTGATGTTCTGCTGTTGGTTTCAAAACACAGCCAGCTCCATGTCAGTCCCAGAGAAAATGCACCATTACAGTAATATGCCTGTTTCCAGCAATCACCAGCCATAAACTGCGCACATAGAGTACTCAACCTTTTACTTCCTGAGATGACTGCATAAAACTGGGTTGCTGCAAGATATGAAGCACCATACATACCAATGTTTCCATTACACCATGGTTGTTTTACAAGCCATTCAAGAGTGTCGTAGCCGTCGTTTGCTTCATTGATAAACGGATAAAAATCTCCCTCTGACGCATACCTTCCCCTGCAGTCCTGAATTACAATAGCGAGTCCCTTTGAAAGTAAATCTGCTGGAGGCAAAAAATTTCTGTTATATGCTGTTCTGATCAAAACAACAGGATGTGGCCCAGGACATTCTGGAAGAAAGACATTTGTTGCAAGGTTTATTCCGTCCCTCATTTTAACAGATACATTTCTGAAAATTGTTGCCATAGGTTCTCCAGTTTAATAGATAATTTTGATATATAATATCTCTATGGCAAACAAGACGCAATACCTTCAAAAAATTTTTCAAAAAGACCAGTTTCCTGTT